>CAITZE010000061.1 GCA_903896775.1 uncultured bacterium | reverse complement strand
GTGCGCTTGATCATGATCGATCCGAAGATGCTCGAACTCTCCGTTTACGACGGCATTCCGCATTTGCTGGCGCCCGTCGTCACCGAACCCGGCAAAGCCGTCATGGCCTTGAAGTGGGTCGTGCGCGAAATGGAAAACCGCTACCGCGCCATGAGCCAGCTGTCGGTGCGCAACATCGCCGGCTACAACCAGCGCCTTCAGGAAGCTGCCAAGAAGGGCACGGTTCTGAAGCGTACGGTGCAGACCGGGTTCGAGCCCACGACGGGCAAGCCGATCTATGAAGAGCAGGATCTTGATCTGACGACGTTGCCCTACATAGTCGTGATCATCGACGAAATGGCCGATTTGATGTTGGTGGCCGGCAAAGATGTCGAAGCCGCCGTGCAGCGCCTTGCGCAAATGGCGCGCGCCGCCGGCATTCACGTCATCATGGCCACTCAACGCCCGTCCGTTGACGTCATCACCGGCACTATCAAAGCGAACTTCCCGACACGCATCAGCTTCCAGGTCACCAGCAAGATCGATAGCCGTACCATTTTGGGTGAGCAAGGCGCCGAGCAGCTGTTGGGCCAGGGCGACATGTTGTACATGGCGGCCGGCGGCCGCATCACGCGCGTGCACGGGCCCTTTGTCAGCGACAAGGAAGTCGAGCAAGTCACCGCGCATTTGCGTGAACAGTCCTCGCCCGATTACGTGCAAGAGGTCACCGAAGAGAATGATTTGGATGACGTACCGGGCTTCGGCGGTCAGGCCGGCGGCAATAGCTCCAGCGGCGACGGCTTGTTCGATCAAGCCGTGGCACTCGTGGCCCGCGAACGCAAAGCCTCCACCAGTTTCATTCAGCGGCATCTGGCTATCGGCTACAACCGCGCCGCCAAGATCATCGAGGAAATGGAACAGCAAGGCATGATCAGCCGCGCCAACCATGTCGGCAAACGCGAGGTCCTGTTGCCGCAGCACGGGGATATGTAAGCCCCCTCGACTTTAGCCATAAGCCCGCCATAGTGTGCAGCGAAGCTGAGCGCCGTACATTATTGGGCTAACGCCATGTTGCGAAAAATTCTGCTGTTCTTGACCGTGTTCGCGCTCTCGGCGCCGGCCTTCGCCCTGACCGATGCGGAGAACGCCGCCCTTAAAAAGGCCGAAGTCACGCTGAATAGCGTCAAGACGATGAAGGCGCGTTTTCTACAAGTAAATCCTGACGGCAGCAGTCACGAGGGCGATATCTATGTGTCGCGTCCGGGACGTATGCGCCTGGTTTACGATCCGCCGACGCCGATGCTGATGGTGGCCGACGGCACTTTCCTGATTTACGTCGATACAGAGATGAAAGATGCGAGCCATATCGGGCTGGATGACACTCCTGCCGGTATTTTGCTGAAGGACAATCTGTCGTTTTCGGATCCAGCCGTGAAATTGAACGGCGTAAAGATTGGCCCAGGCACAGTCGAAATTACAGCATCCATGGCCAAGGACCCCGGAGCCGGCAAGCTGACGATGGTTTTCAGCGATGCGCCCTTCGAGCTGAAACAGTGGCGGGTTGTGGATTCGCAAAACAAAGAGGTCTCCGTCACCATCTTCGACGCCAAAACAGGTGTGAATTTGGACAAGAGCCTCTTCCGCTATGAAACCCGTAAAAGCGGTGACCGCGAGTAGCGGTTTGGAGTGTGTTGTTACGGCTGCTCCCTCATAGGTCGAGTCGTCTTTTTGCTCCTTAATGCAGTAATTCCGATTACAAAATCAAAATTTTGTCCATTTCCCATCGTGATCACAAGTTTGTGTTTAACGCCTATCACATTGTTTTCAAACAAATAGTCGGCCTCTATTTCGTCCTGCAAGAGTTGCATGGCGGCTATGCTGCCGCGGGCATTTGCGAAATTGAAAACCAGGCCTATATCGCTCTCACGAAGCGTCGTCGTCGCAATGGCGTCAGACGCCGCCCGGAGATGGTTTCCCCTACCATCCCAGGCATCGCGTTAGACGCCCGGTGTCCCCCCACACCGGGCGTCATTTTTTGTGCAAAGCCCGACCCGTGCTGACTATCGCATCCTGGAACATCAACTCGGTGCGCAAACGCCTCGAACAGCTTGAACGGTTGGCCGAGGTTTCGGTAGCCGACGTGATCTGTCTGCAAGAGACCAAGGCCAGCGTGGAGGCTTTTCCCGCGGAGGCTATCTCTGCCTTTGGCTACGCCCATCAAGCCGTGTCGGGATTCGGCGGCTATAACGGGGTCGCGATTCTTTCAAAGCTGCCGCTGACCGAGATCAATCGCTATCCCCACTGCGGGCGCAACGACGCCCGGCACATCAGCGCGACCGTAGACGGCCTCAGTGTCCACAGCTTGTACGTGCCGGCCGGCGGGGCTTTGCCCGACATCGAACTTAATCCAAAATTTGCGCACAAACTGAAATTCGTCGATGCCGTAGCCGATCATTTCGCCGGCAATCATGGTTATCGCGACTCAATCGTTGTCGCCGGAGATTTCAATGTCGCGCCGTTGCCGGCGGATGTTTGGGATCATGTTAAACTCTCGCGCATCGTCACCCATACACCCATCGAGATCGCAGCTTTGGAACGTATGAAGCGTTCACTGCAATTCATCGATACCTTGCGCGAGGTGGTGCCACCCGACGATCCAATATTCACGTGGTGGAGTTATCGCGCGGCGGACTGGCAAGCCGCCAACAAAGGCCGGCGGCTAGACCATATCTGGGTGACGCAGCCGTTGAAGGATCGCATTGCCGGCGTTGAAGTCTTGACAGACATCCGCCACTGGACGCCGCCGTCTGATCATGTGCCGGTGATTTTGAAACTTCGCGGCGAAACGGAAAGTCTTTAGGCCCGCTTCCGCTTAAGCAAAACATACAGCGCGCCGGATCCACCTTGACCAGGTCGCGCTTCGGTGACGGCGAGGATCATGGAACGCAACGGTGCTTGATTAAGCCAGTAGGGCGTCTCCTTGCGGATTTTTCCGATGCTGTCGCCTTTGCCTTTACCGGTGACAACAACCACGCAGCGCGCACCCCGCGCATAAGCGCCGCGCAAAAATGCAGTCAACGCGCTGTGCGCTTGATCGAGTGTGAGTCCGTGCAAGTCTATCCGCCCGTCGACGGCCATTTCCCCACCCTTGAACCGTTGGGCGGTACGCCGATCCATATCGGCGGTGGATCCAAGCGCAAGCGGCGCAAGAGGCCGTGGGATAACGGGCGCGGGTGCCTCAGGAATCGGTAGTGGGCTTTTTCGGGCACGCGGCGGCGGCTCGTCGGAATTTTGGTCTTCCGCCGGATGACGCACGATCTCCCGCAACGGATGAACACCGCGCGTCACATAACGCCAGATCTTCATGTCTTCCGATGAGAGGTCGCGGCGGGAGCGGCTCATAATAATAAGCCCCCTTTACGCATTACATATTGAGGTCTTGCAGGCGCTGCGCTTCCC
>CAITZE010000060.1 GCA_903896775.1 uncultured bacterium | reverse complement strand
CTCGTCAAGGCTGGGGATGCGCGTGCCATCGAACATAATTTGAACGGTTGCGTGCGCGCCATCGATCTGAACTTGAGCAGAAGCGAAATTCATGCTGTGGGCATCAGCTTTGGAGAACGGCGTCGTGATCGTCAGGAGTACAATCGCTAAAGTCGTCAAATATGTGCGTAAAAGTCGGGTCATGTTATGATTCACGCGCCGGGAGCGATATCGGCGCTGCCTTTTTGAATATTGAGTTTGGCGCCGCGCGCGGCCGACGAATTCAAAATTTGAGCCAGGCCCTCGGCGTTGTCACTCATGCGCGGGAACCCTTGTGGATACCCTTGCGCGGCGGAAAGAGTCAAAGCGATCAATCGCGCTGAGACCAGGCGACCTTCGCGGAAAAATGCCGACAGCATTGCACCTTGAGGCGCAAGTCTCTCGGTTGTAAGGGACGTCTCGGTTTCACCAGCCGTGGCTTCGGTGCCAAGACGGCCATCGGCGATAAAATCACCGAGGCTATATGCAATCAAACCACCGTCGTGAAATTCCACTGGCTGCAGATGGTGAGCCCCGTGACCGACGACCAAACCCGCGCCAGTATCAATAGCGGCGCGTGCGAAATCTTCGACCAGCGGAACGGGGGCGCCGGTCGTGCCGTTTTGTTCACTGTCATGAAGCGAAACGACGACGAGTACCGCGGTTTTGTGCGCGTCTTTAATCGTGGCTAGAATCTCGGCCTGGTCGCCGGCGTTGACGACCGTTGTCGATGAATTGCTGTCGCCTAACTCTACAGTCATCCCGAAAGCCGTGAGCGTTCCATCTTTGTCGGGCGGTGGGCCGCCGAGTTTAGCGCTCGAATCTCGCAATCTCGCATAGGTTTCCGGATCGACTTGCGTGTGTGTTGTATAGCGCAATGGATTTATACCCGGCCGTCCTGCAATTCCATCGCGCGATGGCTGCGCCGGATTGGGATCGAGATCGCGCGATGACGTGGCAACACTTATGACTGCCACAGCGCCGCAAGGTGTCTTAATCCAGGCCGGCGCGCGCGCGGCTGCCAAATCAGCACCCACGCCCGCAGAAACGAGTTGGTTGCCTTGAAGTATTTTGCTGGTTTGTTCCAAACCCGCGAGTTCAAAATCATTAGCGCGCGTGTTGGCCCGTGCGAACGCCGAGAAACCCCAACGACGCAACAAACGCGCATGCTGCACGCCACCGACGGGGCTATTGGCTTCAGCAATTTCAGGCTGATTGAGAAGTGTCATGTCCAGGCTGCCGAGCGTGACGTTGCTGGCGCGCAGTAGATTACGCGTTTCATCGGCGACCCGTTCAGCCGGCGCGAGGTCGTTTCCCATCATTATGTCCCCGACCACGGCGACCGACAGTAATCCATCGGAACAACTGCGACGTGATGCGGAATCCTGATCTGTCAAAAGGAAAGTCGCGATGCCAGCGCCCGCAATGGCAAGCGCCGTAACTCCAAGGCGTAGGATGGTTTTTTTATGCACGGATTACCGTCTGTTTGGAGGAAGGTTCGTTAGGTGCTGCTATTTACGCAGAGCCGGGTGAATACGCCTGCATAAAAGTATTTGATGCGGTGCACAACGAGCCCTGTGCCCATTGATTTAGTCCGGTCTTTCCCCTGGCGTCCTGCAAGGGAAAGATGTTACAAAATTTCACTACATTGCGTTACATAAATGTCAGCGCGTTTAGTGCGTTGATTTTGCGGGGCGGGGAGTTGCTGGGTTTCAAAGTGAAGCCGTAGCGACGTAGCAGATCAGGTGCTTCGGGAGGAGCTCATATGTATATGAAGAAGACCACTTCCAATTTTGCGCGCGCGAAGAAACCTGCCGTTGCGATGTTCGCTGCGGCGATGTTGCTTTCATCGACGGCGACGATAGCGCTCGCTGCTGAGCGCGCGGCTGCTCCAGCGGCGCCGCCGGCACCGTTTCAAGATTTCTCGCTGGTGACCACAGGCGACAGTCTCATCAGCACGCGCACCACGTCCGAGTTGGACAATCCGAAGTTCCTCGCGGTTGTAAAACTGATCAAGGAAGGCGATGCGGCCTTCACCAACTTCGAAGAAGTTTTGCCCAAGCCCGGCACATCGCCCGGCGCTCTCAGCGGCGATACTTATATGTCGACGTCGCCGGCCCATCTGCAGGACCTGATCGATATGGGCCTCAATTTGTTTGGCCAGGCCAATAACCACGTTTACGACTACGGCCAGCAAGGTTTGAAAGACACGATTGAAGAGACCAGCAAGCTGAAAGCCGTTGCCGCTTTTGCAGGTGTTGGTCTCACACTGGGTGATGCACGCCAACCAGCCTACTTTGGCGCACGTCACGGGCGCGTTGCGCTCATCGATGCAGCCGCCTCCTTTAACGAAGACGCGACGGCCGGCGATCCGCGTCCGGATGTGCCGGGCCGCGCCGGTCTTAACCCCATCCGCTATGTTACGATCTATAACGTGGACCAGCCCACGTTTGATGTCTTGAAGTCGATTCAAGGCAAGCCTGGCGTTGCCGGGCGCTACGACCAAGGCAACGGCGTTGTCGGTTGGTGGGGCTCGCGTGAAGCGCCTGAGCGTGGCGCAAACGTTCTTAACGCAGGCGGCAGAACCTATCATCTGAGCGACAAGCCCGGTGTGGTCAGAAAGCTCCTGCAGCACGATATGGAAGCCATCGCGCGCAATATTAAGGACGGTAAAGAACGCGCCAGCTACGTTCTGACAAGCGTCCACAATCACGAGAACGGTTCAGAGCCGTTCCCGAACCCGGATCCGTCACTCGGCGTACCGACGACGACTGCGGACTTCATGATCGAGTTCGCCCATGCCGCCATCGATGCCGGCGCCGATGAGTATTCGGGCACGGGCCCGCATACGCTGCGCGGTATCGAAATCTACAAGGGCAAGCCGATCCTCTACAGCTTGGGCGACTTGTTCATGCAGAACGATCTGGTTCGCGTTCTGCCG
>CAITZE010000059.1 GCA_903896775.1 uncultured bacterium | reverse complement strand
CTGGCGATTGATCGAATTCGCAAGGCTGCGATAATCGCAAAGTTCAACCTGCCGGACAACTGCCTGCGCCATGGGTTCATCTCTCATCGCGTCGCAGCTACTGGCAACGTGGCGCAAGCGTCGCTCGATGCGGGCAATTCCCCTCAGATAATTCACAGGCACTATCGCGAGTTAGTGACGAAGACCGAAGGCAAATCTTGGTTTACGATTCTTCCAGCCTAACCCGGAGAAGTCATCAAGTGGGGGACCGGCTCGCTAGCCGATGCATTGCTGGTGGGGTCTCGAAACTCGAATGGCTTTTAAACAGGAGCCACTACTAGTGTCTGCTATGGCAGACATAGATTGACATAGAGTCTGCTAAAACCGACATTAGGCGCCATGCCGCAAGCTCCCTCCATTCCGCTGCCCGCCGCCCATGCACTCCGTAAATTGGGCCGCGATCTCGCGCTTGCCCGACGCAAGCGCGGCATCTCCACTGCCGACATGGCCGGGCGCCTTTTCGTCAGTCGCGACACGCTTTGGCGATTGGAGCGCGGTGACCCTACCGTTGCCTTGGGCACCCTCTCGACCGCCGCGTTCGTCCTCCAATTGCATGACCGCTTCGCCAATCTCGCCGCGCCAGCCACCGATGCACTCGCGCTCAGTTTGGACGAAAGCCGCCTGCCCAAACGCATCCGTCGCGCCCGAGCATGAGCGTGGAACTCCACATCGATTGGGAGGGCGAACCCCATCTTGTTGGACGCCTTCACACCGCCGAGCGCGGCCCGGCTGTTTCGTTTGAATACGCGGCTGGATGGCTGGGCCGCGCCGGCGCATTTGCCATCGATCCTACGTCGCTTCCGCTCCGCCCCGGTGCGCACCACAGCCCGACGCTTTTTGGGGCGATTCATGACTGCGGACCAGACCGCTGGGGCCGCGTGCTGATCGAGCGCGCAGTCCGAAAGCACGTCCTCGAGCAAAAGCCCTACCAAGACCTCGACTATGTGCTGGCGCTCGACGACGTCTCACGCCTCGGCGCGCTCCGCTTCCGCGTTGATGCCACTGGCCCGTTTCTGGCTACTGGCAGCGGGAAACTTCCACCCGTCGTGCGCCTCGCCGCGCTGTTGCGCGCCACGGACGCGATTCACGGCGAGACCGAAACGGCGGCGGACTTGCGCTTCCTGCTCGGAGCAGGCTCTCCCTTGGGCGGTGCGCGGCCCAAGGCAGCCGTCAGCCTGGCCGACGGTCGGCTGGCCATCGCAAAATTTCCAAAACCCGACGATGTCCGCGACATCGCCGCCGGTGAAATCCTCGCTCTCACGCTCGCCCGCCAGGCCGGTGTCACCGTGGCAGAGCACCGGCTTGTAGCGGTCGGCGGCAAGAGTGTCTCCGTAATCTCCCGATTCGATCGCGACGGTACACATCGCATTCCCTTTCTTTCCGCCAACAGTCTGCTCGGTTTGCAGCAGGGCGAACTTGGCGCCTACACCCTGTTGGCTGATGGCATCCGTCAATTCGGCCACGACGTCGCCGCCGACCTTCGCGAGCTTTGGCGCCGGCTCGTCTTCTCACTTCTTGCTAGCAACTACGACGATCACTTCCGCAATCACGGCTTCCTCATGCGTGATCCCGAGCGTTGGGCGCTCTCGCCCGCCTACGACCTCAATCCCGTCCCGGAAATCGACCGCGCTCAAACACCAAAGACCGCCATCACGGAGAATCAGGAGAATCCGACTATCGACGCTGCACTCGCCGCGGCGGCGCGCTTCGGGCTCAAAGCTGCCGAGGCCAAAACTATTCTCCGCGAAGTCCTCACCGCCGTCTCCGACTGGCGCAAGACCGCGAGACAACTCAGAATCAAAGCGACCACTCTAGACGCCTACGCCACGGCCTTCGAGCATCCGCTCATGGATGAAGCCAGACATCTCTCGTAATCTGCGGCGAACGCGTGTTTCCGCGAACGTTTCCATCTTCTTTCGCTCAACCCCGACTGTGCGCGAATACGCATCATTGCTCCGATCAACTTGCATCTCTCATCGCGTCGCAGCTACTGGCAACGTGGCGCAAGCGTCGCTCGATGCGGGCAATTCGCCCCAGATCATCCATAGGCATTACCGCGAGCTCGTCACGAAGCCGGAGGGGAAAGCGTGGTTCAAAATTGAACCCT
>CAITZE010000058.1 GCA_903896775.1 uncultured bacterium | reverse complement strand
CAGCGTGAAGCCCATGGTCAGGCCAAAACCCGGCAGCACGCTAGGCTGCAGCCAGAATTTACGCGCAACCACAGCGCCGCCTGCATTGGGGGCGGCGGCAGCGTGCGAGTAACTGTTGGGCGAAACTGTAGCCATCGTCTTCAATACTCTGAGTCCAAATAAGTTGCTTGAGTTTGGTATCAGATTCTCCGGCACACCGACAAGTGCACCTCCTATTAAACGCTCGGGAGAGCCACACGTATGTGGGCTCTCCCGGACGCCGCGAAGAGAAATGTAACGGGTTACGGTTTGTAGATTTGATCGAACACGCCGCCGTCGGCGAAGTGCGTGGCTTGCGCTTTGGTCCAGCCGCCAAACTCTTCAATCGTGAACAACTTGATATTCGCGAACGCAGGCACCGCTGCCGAGGCCGCTGATTCCAACCGTGGACGATAGTGGTTCTTGGCGATGATGGTTTGCGCAGCCGGCGTGTAGAGGAAGTTCAAGTAAGCTTCCGCGACTTGGCGGGTGCCTTTGGCGTCGACAACCTTGTCGACTACCGCGACGGGCGGTTCGGCCAGGATGCTTTCCGGCGGCACGACGATCTCGAACTTATCCGCACCGAATTCCTGCAGCGCGAGATAGGCTTCGTTTTCCCACGAGATCGCAACGTCACCCAAACCACGTTGCGCAAAGGTCACGGTCGATCCGCGCGCGCCGGAATCCAGCACCGGCACGTTCTTGTAGAGCTTGGCGACAAAGTCTTTGGCTTTGGCTTGATCGCCGTTGTTCTTGTGCAAGGCGTAACCCCACGCGGCGAGATAGTTCCAACGCGCACCGCCCGAGGTTTTGGGATTCAGTGTAATCACGCCAATGCCTGGCTTCACCAAATCGTCCCAGTCCTTGATCTTCCAGGGATTGCCCTTGCGGACCAGGAAAACGATGGTGGAAGTGTAAGGCGTGCTGCCTTGCGGCAAACGAGTCTGCCACGTCGCGGGCAGCAGTTTGGCTTTTGCCGCGAGGGCGTCGATGTCGTAAGCGAGTGCGAGGGTCACGACGTCGGCTTTCAGGCCGTCGATGACCGCACGCGATTGCCCGCCCGATCCGCCGTGAGATTGCTGGATCGTGACATTATCGCCGGTCTTAGCTTTCCACTCCGCGATGAAGGCCGCATTGATGTCTTTGTAAAGCTCACGTGTCGGATCGTAAGACACGTTTAGCAGCGTGATGTCCTTGGCCGCTGCCGGCAGCGCGGAGAGCGCTGCCAACAGAACCGCCGTAGCAATTGATTTGATTTTCATGGAGAGGCTCCGTGATGAAATTGCGTGAGGCGATTAGAAAGCCAATTGCGCGCGCGCCGTTGCGATATCCACCTTCTGGCCGATGTTCTGGAAAGGCGAGACCGCTGATGCGAGACGGTCGATATCCAGATGCTGATAGTCGACGAGGAAGCGGATCACAGAGTTCGGATACCAGTTGATACCGGCCGCGATCCCTTTCTGAACGCCGCCACGAATGCCGGAAGGCGCAAGCGTCGTGCCGAGCGTGCCAGCGTTGTAGTTGAGATCGACAACGCTATAGCGGGCGGTGAGTTCCCAAGCGCCCCAACCGGTACCTTTGAAATTGAAGGGCGAAGCCGGACGCGGCGACGTGAAGGCCGCCGTTGCGGGGTTATAGCCACGGGTTTCTCCGGTCAGGATAAAACTGCCTTGAACATACCAGCCGCTGAAGTTCGGGTTGGGCAATGCGCTGGCGCGGCGTTCGAGCGAATACCCGTAGTATCCGCCTTGCAGATAGGCACTCTTATAGTTCCCGGCCGATTCCACGCCCCAAATGGTGGCTTTGCGGGCGTTGATCGCACCGCTTGTGACCAGACGCGTGCCGTCGACGCCGTTTTCAGGTCCTTCCTGATACGTGATCGGCGAAGCACCCGCCGGGCTTACGGCTGTGTCGGCCACCTTGAAGACATAGGTGCCGTTGCCCGACAGGATCAAGTTGGTGTCGGCGTCCTTGTAGATGCGGTAAGACGCGCGCCCCACAAGGCCTTGCTGTGAATCGAACGATGCCGCATCGGCGGTACGGGCCGCGCTCCAGCTTAACGTCGCGTAGTAATCGTCGTCGTAAGCAAAGACGTTCAGGAAGTTCTTGCGGCCGTCGGAACCGGCGATGCTGCGGGCGAGATCGGCCGGAGCCGCACGCTCGATGAACATCAAATCGGCTGGCGCGGTCTGATCTTCGATGCCTTCCGGCGTCGAGAATGCACCGGACCGGATGTGGACCGGGCCGAGGCCGTTGTACTGTACATAAGCATCGCTGATGCGCGGGCCTTCCGTGCCTGTACCGCCCAAGTCATAAAGGAAGGAGAAGGACCAGTTGTCCAAAATCTTGCCGTCGAAGCCGATACGCGCGCGGCGGAAGTTCGTGCCGCTGGAAAGATCGGTGCCCGAAGCACTGCGGCCGGTCTGCGAGAACTGCGACATGTCGTATTGCGCCAAGGCGCGCAAGGACACAGACGAGCTGCCGTCGGCGCTGGTGAACGTCGCGCGCTCGTTGATGAAGCTCAGCGTGGGATCGTTGGCCTTTTGAGCTTTTGCATCGGCGATTTCGGCGGTTTGGGCGCGCTTCAAGTCGACGACCTGATTGGCGAGCGTGTCCTTGTCGGCTTTTGCGGCGGCCTTATCGGCGGCTTCGTCTTTCTTCAGCGTCTGGATTTCGTTGACGAGGCTGTCGAGCTTTTGCTCGAGCGCTTTGATCTTATCGTCGCGGGCATCGGCCAGAGCGGGTGTG
>CAITZE010000057.1 GCA_903896775.1 uncultured bacterium | reverse complement strand
CGACTGCAAACGCGATTCAAAATTGCGCATTCGAACAATTGCAAAGTGGGAGCCAAAGAAGGCGTAACAATAGCTACGCGGTGACAATCCTGTAAGACGCACGGAAAAAGCCCGCGAATGTGTTCGGAATAAGATGATTTACAACGTGCGCGAAAAATCGAGTTCAGTTGCGTGTGCAATCATTACGTCACGCGCAGATAAGATGAAACTCGCGTCGCGTGTTTAATAAAAAGTGAAGTCGCAGAATCATGCGCCGTGAAAAACGTGCGGTTGTAAATTAGTATTCGACGGTGACGCCAAGCAAAGACGCGTTGGTCTGATTGCTTGTACATACAGACATGCTGTTGGCCGACGACGCGCACAAATCAGAGCCGTCGTGCGCAGATGCATTGTCATCCGTGCGAATTGTCACGCGCATGGAGCGCGGACCTTTGCACACCATGGCGACGGACGCACAAGAGCCGATTTTTGCGACGTTAGCAGCACTCGCAGTGTGCGCCGGTTCTTGCGCCGACGCGCGCACATCGATGCTGCCCGTCACCGATACATAGGCGCTGATAGACATCGCCGCGCGTACCTCACCGGCATGCGCGCTGCTAAACGATGTAAACAGAATCCCCAACGCCGCCGAAGCGGCAACCCCAACCCCACGCATCCCCACACCCCGTTCTCTGGGTAACAGTTAAGATTCTCTTAACGGGGTCGAGTATCCAAAATTTTGGGCGTTCTTAATAGTTGTTTTTGCAAAAATAGATCGCCGTAACGCGCGCGTTATCTGCGCTCTCTGATAGAATTCCGTCACGTTCACTTCTTGAGGGAGATTTCATTGGTCACCGTTACACAGAAACGCGCGCAATTTCGCGCGTTGCATCAAAAAGGTTGTTTCGTCGTGCCTAATCCCTGGGACACGGGTAGCGCGCGATTTTTGCAATCTGCGGGATTTAAGGCCTTAGCGACGACGAGTTCCGGTTTTGCGTGGTCGACAGGTCGGCGTGACGGAAGCGTACCGCTTGAAGATATCCTCGCGCACTTCTCATCTCTCGCAGCAGCGGTCGACATCCCGATCAACGCCGACTTTGAGAACGGGCACGCGGAGAATGTGGACGATGTGATGGCCCATGTACGTGCGGCATGTAAAACGGGTATCGCGGGCCTATCGATCGAAGACTCTACAAAAGGCAGCGCAGAACCGCTCTACGAACTTTCACAGGCGGTCGCACGTATGCGCGCGGCGCGCTCCGCCATCGATGCAGAAGGTGGCGATGTTCTTCTGATCGGTCGCGCGGAGAATTTTATCGTCGGCCGACCCGACTTGGACGACGTGCTGAAGCGCTTGTCGGCTTATGCCGAAGCCGGCGCCGATTGCCTCTCTGCGCCGGGATTGAAAACTGAAGCTGAAGTCACAGCAGTGGTGCGCGCTGTCGCACCTAAGCCGGTCAATGTTCTGGTGACGGCGCCGGGCTTCACTGTTGAAAGACTTGCCGCGCTTGGCGTGCGGCGGATCAGTGTAGGCGGAGCGCTCGCACGCTGTGCGTGGGGAGAATTCATGCGCGCGACGGATGAGATTTTGACCCGCGGCACATTCGAATCTTTAGGCCGAGCGGCCTCGGGCCGCGATCTCAACACATTGATGGATCGCGGCCCTTAGAGAGTTACGGCTCGCCCGGCTTGAAGGGCAGCTCTTTGCCTTCAGGTACGGACCCTTCCGACACGGCGAGCAAGGACGCGACGGCAACGTAGGTGCCGGCAACAGCGGTGAGATCAACCACGCCTTGTTGGCCCAGCAGTTTGGTCGCATCGGCGAAGGTCGCATCTGAGACTTCGTGCTTATCCATAAGTTGGGTCACGAAGTCGTACACCGTTGTCAAATCGGGCGTCATGTTCGAAGGACGCTTCTTGGCATGGAGCTGATCGAGCACCTCCTGCGGCACGCCGGCTTTCGCGGCCAGAGGACCGTGCGCATACCATTCCACCTGCGAACGCCATTGGCGGGCGATGATGCAGATCGCGAATTCGTTGAGCTTCACCGGTACCGAAGTCTTGAAGCGCAGGTAACCCATCAGATCAAACATATGCTGGCCCATTTCCGGGCTTTGCAGCAGCGGCGCGTAGGGTCCGCCCAGACCGACGCTGGAAACCTTCATGACCTGCTCGCCGAGATTTTTTTGCTCGGGCTTCAGCATGTCCATGGTGAGCGGCTGGTAACGCGGCTCTTTGCTGATGACTTTCACGCTTCCCATTGCCAGAAGCGCGATTGCTGCCGCCGATATCGCCACGACCTGACTCCGTTTCATAAGTGTCCTCCCTTGATCTTCGCCTGTGTTGGGGCGCGAAGACTAGCGCAGAACAATTGCGCGGGAAAGGCCGAGGTCCGGCGTTACGAATATGATCAGGGCTTGCGTGGGGGTGGATTAAGGCGCGCTTGATCCAACTGCTTTTCGCTGCGGTTGCTCTCGGCCTTTTGGCCCGCCTTTTCGGCTTTGGTGCGCCCATGTTTGAGACGATTGGCATCAGCCGCAGCAGCGGCAGCCTCACGCACCTTGGCTTTGCGGGCCTGCCGCAGATTGACGATTTCAGCCATGTTTCACCGGCATCTTGAAACAGCGTTGGGGTTGCGAAGTCTCATCTTTTACCACATCTTATGCGCTCATACAGATGAGGTGCGAACATGAGCGCCGACTATAAGAATGTGTCCGACAACACCGCTCACAGCCGTTTCGAGCTGGCAGAGGAAGGTGCTATCGCTTTTGCCAACTATCGCCTCGCTGACGGTGTGCTCTCGCTGCCTTATGTGGAATCGCCCGAAGTCTTGCGCGGCAAAGGCACGGCAGGGCGTTTAATGGAAGGCGTCGTAGAGCATGCACGCGCGCGCAACCTGAAGATCGTGCCGATTTGCGGCTATGCCGTATCGTGGTTTCGCCGTCATCCGGAGCACAACGATCTGCTCGGCTAAGCGCTGTTAAGGTACTTGGATAATATTCGGCGTACGCGTCGGCCAAGCCGTGATGACGGCTTTGACCAGCACCGCCAGAGGAATGGCGAAGAACACGCCCCACAATCCCCAGATGCCGCCAAAGAACAAAATCGCCACGATGATAGCGACCGGATGAATGGACACGGCTTCCGAAAACAGCAGCGGCACCAGCACATTTCCATCGAGCGCGTGGATGACGCCGTAAGTTGCAATGGCAACGCCAGCATCGAGCGTAAGACCCCATTGCAGCACCGCGACCACCGCCACCGGCACCGTCGCAAAGGCCGCGCCGACATAAGGGATCAAAACCGCAACGCCGATAATCACCGCCAGCAATGGCGCGTAATTCAAATGGATCAGTTTGAACACCGTGAAGCTGACCACGGCGACGATCAGCATCTGGATAACCTTGCCGCCGACAAAGTTTTGCAGCTGCTGATGCACGTCCTTCCAGACCGCAGCGGAAAGTTCATGGTGCTCGGGCAGCAGCGAAGCGAACCACGCGACGATAATGTCTTTATCCTTGAGCAAAAAGAACACCATGATCGGAACGATCACGAGATAGACCAGCACCGTCACGATTCCGATCAGCGTGCCGCCCAGATAACCCGCCAAAGTTTGACTGAACGTCAGAGCGGTATGACGCGCCTCGGCCATGAGGCCGCCTGCCTGTTCGGGCGTAATCAGCGTGGGATACTGTTCCGGCAACGCGTCGATGATGTCCTGCGCGCGCGCCATAAGCTGAGGGACTTGGCTGACGAATTGCGCGATCTGTCGACCCAAAAGCGGCACAAGACCGCAGAGCGCAAGAAGCCCCGCGACAAAAATGCCGAAAACGATTGTCAAAGCGACGCTGCGTTTGACGCCACGACGTTGCAACCGATCGCTGGCAACCTGTAAAACATAAGCAATTGTCACAGCCGCATAGAACGGTGCGAGCATGTGAGCGGTCAGAACCACAAACACAGTTCCCGCCGCCAACAGGATCAGCAGCATGGCCAGCTGATTATTGCCGGCGATGGCGTTATACCAATCGCGAATCAAACTCATGACGTGAAGCCCCCGAAGCCCGACAATAGCGCGAAGCCGCCGCTTTGTCGCGTCCCTCTCTTTAAAGCGTCATCTTGAAATCGTCGACAATCGCGCCCGGCAGGCGCATGGAACGCGTCGAGCGCGCTTCATAGGTATCACTGGACAACAGCAGATCGCGCTCCTTCGTAAGGCCTTTAAGGTTCTCACCCAGGATGCGGTAAACCGTGTCATCGAAGCGCATAACATTCAGGGGTGCGACGATCTCGCCGTTCTCAACCCAGAAGGTAGCAAAGCGCGTCATCCCGGTAAGCCGACAGGCATTACGGTCGGAATAATTCAGATACCAAAGATTGCCGATATAAATGCCGGTGCCCAGCGTTTCAACAATACGCGCGGTTTCCAGCGTGCCTGCCGTCATGTCGAGAGACTGCGGCGCTTCATAACCTTCGGCGCCGTTTTGGGTCGCGCCGAATTCTGCTGCCGAGCGCGGACTCGTCAGGCAATCTTTATAGGCACCGTTCGCGATCAAAGTGACCGATGGCGGTTTCACAAAGCCTTCGTTCTGGAAACCCGGTGCCAAACCTTCGCCGCTGTTTTCCGTCAACGTCACGCTGGAATGCAGCTTCGCCCCGTGCTCGACCATTTTGATAAGCGGCGTCGTCGCGGTGCGATGCGCCTCAAGGCCGAAGCCGCCCCAGCTCAGCATGCCCATGACCTCTTCCAAAGCGGTGGGCGCGAGATAAACACGGTAAGCGCCGGGTGCGATGGTTTTGGCGGGTCGCGCCAAGGCCGCGAGGCGCGCCTTGGCTTCATCTGCTTTAGCGGCAAAAGCGGCCGCATTCCAGTTTGTGCCGGCGTGAGACATCTTCACGGCCTTATCGGCCTGCAGATAGAAACTGAGATCGACGTTGAAAGCCTGAACCGTGTCCCAGTTACGCTGACCGACATTATTGGCGAAGCCGCGATGAATGGGCCCTGCGGCGTAAAAACCAACCATGTCGTGACCAGCGCCCGCGCTCAAAACCGCATCCACGCCTTCCTCAGGCGAAGCCAACGCCCCCGGCAGAATACGCGTGGTTGATTGCGGTGTAGTGTTGATCAAAAAATGTGGATCTTCTGGCGTATCCAGCAGGACATCACGCAAAGCCCTCACAGCGTCGCGTGTGGCCGCGAAGTCAATCGCTTGCTCGCCGGTCAATGTGAGTGTCTGCGTGGCGTGACGCCGGCCGCGAAAAAGCTCCAGCGTCAGATAGCGCTGTTCGACAGCGCCGGCCTGGCGCACCGCCGAGTGATTAAAGCGCACGAAGTCCGAGATCTCGCCCGCGAAACGCGCAAGGTATCCCTCGTCGCCTTTCATCTCGGCCGATAGAAGATCGGCAAGCGCGAAAAATTGATCCTGCATTTTAATCAACCGCCGCCGAAAACTTGCACATCGGCGAACAGGCCAGGCGGCGACGCATGCCCGACGCGGATGGCTTGATTGGGCTCGCCTTTGCCGCAGGTTGGCGTACCCAATACCTCTACGGTGCTGGCATTTCCAAGGCCTTTGAGATTGCGCCAGAAGGTCGCCGAGATGCCGCGATAATTGGGGTTCTTCACCACCGCGCCCAACTTGCCGTTCTTGATGATTCGCGCGCGTTCGCAGCCGAATTGGAATTTGTTGCGGCTGTCATCGATGGACCACGAGACATTGCTCTCCATCGTGATGCCGTTTTCGACATTGCTCACGAGATCTTCAAAGCGTGATGCACCCGGCTCCACATTCAAATTGGCCATACGGTCGATAGCGGGGCGATTCCAATTGCATGCACGCGCATTGGCAACGCCGGCGGTATTGGCGCGCGCCTGACTGAACGCACCGCCCAAGGGCTTTTGCAAGATGCCGTCTTTGATCAGGAACTGACGTTCGGCGCGCGTGCCTTCATCGTCAAACGCATAAGATGCCGCCTCACCTGCGACATTTGGATCGAATGTGACATTGAGCAGTTTCGAGCCATATTGATAATTGCCGAACATATCGAGAGTGACAAAACTCGTGCCGGCATAATTGCGTTCATCACCCAGGATGCGGTCGAGTTCCAAGGGATGCCCGATGGATTCGTGAATCTGGATGTACATCTGGTCCGCAGCAAGCAGTAGATCCATCACACCCGTAGGGCAATCCGGTGCGGCCAGCAGCTCCAGAGCTTCTTCAGCAACACGAGGCGCTGCTGCCCAGAACCCCACATCATCGAGCGCGTCGAGGCCACCCTGACGAATCACGCCGCCACGACCGAAGGTACGCGTTTGCGTCTCGCTGCCGTCGGAGGCGCTGGCGGAAAGTCCGGGCACAACAATGCCGCGCCGCTGGCGGATGAAATCACCGGCTGAGGTCACTATCACCGACTCCTCGTCAGTGAATGAAATGTCGGTGGACCAATCGGCGATGCGCGCATCGCGTTTCAGTTCTTCTGCCTGTGCTTTCAGGCGCGCCATTTTGTCGGTGCGGCTGACGGCATTCCAGGCGATGCGCGGGCGGTCTTCGTGATCGTGCTG
>CAITZE010000056.1 GCA_903896775.1 uncultured bacterium | reverse complement strand
GGCTATTCTGAAGCCCCTGCGTGGGCTGCCTGGATTTGGCGGCTTGGCTTACATCAATGCAGTGTGGGAGCTCATTGCCCGCGCGGGGCTTAGCCACCACCGGCCGAGCTACGCCATCGACCGGGTCCTGGTCGGCGACCACGAGGTCAAAGTCAGCGAGGAAAGCATTCGCGCGACGCCTTTCGCGACCCTGCTGCACTTCCGCAAAGACATCGACACACCCCAGCCTCGGGTATTGGTGGTGGCACCGTTATCGGGGCACTTCGCCACGCTCTTGCGTGGAACAGTCGAAACGCTGCTCACCGACCACGACGTCTACATGACCGACTGGCACAACGCCCGCGACATTCCCGTCGCAGATGGCCGGTTCGGTTTCGACGAATACGTCGAGCACATCATCACATTCCTGGAAGACATCGGCCCCGGCGGCCACATGATTGCCGTCTGCCAGCCTTGCGTTCATGCGCTGGCGGCCGTCGCGATCATGGCTGAAGACAACAATCCGGCGCAGCCCCTGAGTATGACGTTGATGGCGGGCCCCGTGGATACCCGCGTCAACCCAACCAAAGTGAACTGCCTCGCCAACGAAAAAACCATCGGCTGGTTCGAGCAAAACCTGATCTCGACCGTACCGCCCTGCCATAAGGGCAGCGGACGCAAGGTGTATCCGGGCTTTGTGCAATTGGCGGCCTTCATGTCGATGAACAGCGCGCGGCACAGAAAAGCGCACCAAGATTTGTTCATGCATACGGTCAATGGCGAAACTGAAAAAGCCGAAGCGATCAAAGATTTCTATGATGAGTACTTCGCCGTGCTCGATCTGCCGGCGGAGTTCTATCTGGAAACAGTCGCCAAGGTGTTTCAGGACGCGTTGTTGGCCAAAGGCGAGCTGACCTATAAAGGCAGGCTTGTGAATCCCGCCGCCATCAAGCGCACGGCACTGCTGACGGTTGAAGGCGAGCGCGACGATATCTGTGCGCCGGGACAAACCGTTGCGGCCCATGACCTATGTACGGGCCTGAAACCTTATATGAAACGCCACCATTTACAGCCCGGTGTTGGTCATTACGGCGTCTTCAGCGGACGTCGCTGGCAAAACCAGATTTACCCCATGGTTCGGAATTTGATGCTCTCGATGGGCTAAGCGGCTATACCGCTGTCCATGAGACCCTTGCCTGCAAAACCGCCCTTAGACGGCAAAGCGGCCGTCGCTGCCGCCTTTAGCGCTGCCGCCGAAACCTACAATCGCGGCGCCGATGTTCAGCGCGAGGTGGCCGAGCATTTAATCGCGCGCGTGCGCAATCTGCCGCACAATCCACGCCCGCGTATTCTAGAGATCGGCTGCGGCACCGGCTTTTTAAGCCGCGCGCTGGTCGAGCTAAATCCCTCGGAACTCGTGCTGACCGACGTTTCCGAATCGATGCTGAATCGATGCCGTGAAGGTTTAGGCCCATCGCCGCATACACGATTCATGATCATGGACGGCGAGCGGCCCACACTTGCGCCAGGCTTCGATCTGATCTGCTCAAGCCTCGCGTTCCAGTGGTTCGACGATCTGACAACCGCGTTGCCGCGCCTGGCTGCGCTGCTGAACCCTGGCGGTTATCTTGCTTTTGCGACCCTTGGCAACGATAGCTTTGAGAACTGGAAACAGGCTTTCGCCGATATCAATATGCCGTCAGGCATGCGCGACTATCCGACGCCCGAATTTCTCGCCGCGATGTTATCGCCACAGGCGCAAGTCGACGATGAACATCTCACGCGCTGCTATTCCAGTGCGCACGCTTTCTTGGACGAACTTAAACTGATCGGCGCGCATCTGCCGGAAGACAACCATCGGCCTGCGCCGGGGCCTTTGCGGCGTGTCTTGCGTGAATTTGAAAGCGGCATCGCCGTCACCTATCACGCGATTTACGGAATCTGGCGCGCTTAGGCTTTACCCAGCACCTTGACGATTGTTGTCGTCAACGTATCCAAATCATCGTCGCTCATCGTCAACGCCGGCGTGAGATATACAATCGAATTGAAAGGCCGCACCCAAACACCGGCTTCGACAAAGCGGCGTTTCAAGTCGTTCAGATTGTCGATGCGGTTCAATTCTACAACGCCGATAGCGCCTTTGACGCGTACGTCTTTCACGCCTTTGATGTCGCGGCATGGTGCGAGGCCCGCTTCCAGCTTTTCCGAAATCGCCATGGCTTGGGCGAGACGCGGTTCCAGGTCGAACAGATCGAGCGAGGCGTTGGCCGCCGCGCAAGCCAGCGGATTGGCCATGAAGGTCGGCCCATGCATCAGCGCGTGTTGAGCATTATCCGACCAAAAAGCATCAAAGACTTTTGGGCGGGCGACCGTCGCCGCCAAAGCCATAGTGCCGCCGGTCAAAGCCTTAGACAGCGTGAGAATATCGGGCACAATACCGGCGGCATCGCAGGCAAACATCGTGCCCGTGCGCGCAAATCCTGTGAAGATCTCATCGCAAATCAGCAACAGATCATGACGATCGGCGGCGGCGCGAATGAGCTGAAGAACCGCGCTGTCGTGGAACAGCATACCGCCTGCGCCCTGCACCAACGGCTCAACGATAATGCCCGCAAGCGTTTCGGCATTCTGCGCAAGGAATGTATCGAACGCCGCGATGCTTTTTTCATCGCGCGGCAAATCGACGATTTGATGTTTGGGAAGCAATCCGCCGAACAGGGCGTGCATGCCTTCATCGGGATCGCTCACCGCCATGGCAGCGATGGTGTCACCGTGATAACCGCCCTTGAAAGCAACGAAGGTGTGCCGGTTATGTACACCCTGGTTCAGCCAATATTGCGTCGCCATCTTCAGCGCAACTTCAACCGCAACCGAACCGGAGTCGGTGAAAAATACCCTGTCTAAATCGCCGGGCAACATCTTCGCGAGACGTGCGGCCAATGTCAGCGCCGGTTTATGTACCAGCCCGCCAAACATGACGTGCGGCATGAGGTCCAGCTGGCTGGAAACCGCAGCGCGGATATGTGGGTGACTATAACCGTGACAGGCTGTCCACCATGACGCGATCCCGTCGATCAACTCGCGTCCATCAGCAAGGACAATGCGCGAGCCGCGCGTATGTGACACCGCAAGCGGCGGCGTCACCGTCTTCATCTGCGTGTAGGGCAGCCAGATATGCGGAAAGCCTTCGCCGTACCAATCGGACACAGTCACGGGCTGCTTTCCTTATTTAGGCCTTAGGCTGGCATCGGCACCATGCCGAGGCGGGCGAACAGCGCGGTGTCGTGATCTTCGCCGGGATTGGACGTGGTCAGCAGCTTCGCGCCGTAGAAGATCGAATTGGCGCCGGCCAGAAAACATAGCGTCTGGATTTCATCCGACATCTCTTCGCGGCCCGCCGACAGACGCACCATAGAACGTGGCATGGTAATGCGCGCGACCGCAATCGTGCGCACGAAGTCCAACTGGTCAAGTTTGGCAGCGCCCTTTAGCGGCGTACCTTCAACCTGCACCAGCATATTGATCGGCACACTTTCCGGATGGGCGGGCAGCGTAGCCAGCGTTGTAATCATGCCGACACGATCTTCAGCTTCCTCACCCATACCGACGATCCCGCCACAGCAGACATTGATGCCGGCGTCCCGCACATGCGCCAAAGTATTGAGGCGGTCGGCGTAAGTGCGTGTGGTGATGATGCTGCCGTAGAACTCCGCCGAGGTGTCGAGATTGTGATTGTAATAGTCGAGGCCGGAACGCTTTAAACGAATCGCCTGCTCCGGCGACAACATCCCGAGCGTTGCGCAGGACTCGAGGCCAAGCGCCTTCACACCTTCGACCATGGCGCAGACCGTTTCCAAATCGCGGTCTTTGGGTGAACGCCAGGCGGCCCCCATGCAAAAGCGCGTAGCACCCGAAGCTTTGGCGGCACGGGCCTCAGCCAGCACTTTTTCGACTTCCATTAACTTGGAGGCCGGCAAGCCGGTGTCGTGATGAGAACTTTGCGGACAATAGCCGCAGTCTTCGGGGCAGCCTCCGGTTTTGATCGACAGCAGGGTCGAGACCTGGACCTCGCGCGGATCGAAATACATGCGGTGGACCGTCTGGGCCTGGAACATCAACTCCGGGAACGGCAAAGCGAACAGCGCCCGGACTTCATCCCTCGTCCAGTCGTAGCGTACGGCGCCCAGAGCCGGCAGCTTTTCAAAATGCTTTACCGCTTGTGATTTCACTTCACGGGCCTCGACGATGGTAGACATATTAAGTATGCCTTTCTTGGAACCAGATACGCTAAACGGGGTAAAGATACACGCAGTGACCGTCAAGGTCGAAGCGCCAGTCTCGCGGGAAGAATAGCCGGTTATGAGCAGCCTCGATACCT
This sequence comes from uncultured bacterium, assembly GCA_903896775.1. Classification (GTDB taxonomy): domain Bacteria; phylum Pseudomonadota; class Alphaproteobacteria; order Rhodospirillales; family Rhodospirillaceae; genus SHVO01. Next base: position 5,839 of record CAITZE010000056.1, on the reverse strand, counting down.
TTGCCGCGCAGAAGCTCGCCAGCCTTGAAGCCAAGAATCTGCGCCGAACGCTGGTCGATACGGCGCGCGAAAACAGCATCTGGCTCGTGCGGGGGGGCCGCAGGCTTCTGTCCTTCTCCTGCAACGATTATCTGAATTTCACGCAAGACCCGCGTGTTCAAGAAGCTGCCATTGCGGCCATCCGCACACATGGCGTCGGCGCGGGCGCGTCCCGGTTGGTCACCGGCAACCATCCTTTATTCGCCGCGCTTGAGACAAAGCTTGCAAAACTGAAGGATACCGAAGCCGCCTGTATTTTCGGATCGGGCTATCTCGCGAACTTAGGGATCATCTCGGCGCTGATGGGGCGCAACGATCTGGTGTTGGTAGACGAGCTGTCGCACTCCTGCATTCTTGCTGGGGCGGCTTTGAGCGGCGGAAAGATGCTGACCTTTCGCCACAACGATGTCGCCCATGCCGCTGAGCTTTTGAAAGCGCATCGCGCTAGCCATCGCCATGCCATGATCGCGACGGACGGCGTGTTCTCCATGGATGGCGATCTCGCCCCGCTTCAGGAACTTGGCGCATTAGCGCGCGAATACGACGCCTGGCTGCTGTCCGACGATGCCCACGGCATCGGCGTGGTGGGCGGCGGACGCGGATCAAGCTTCGCGCGTGCGCGCAAAGCCGATGTGCCATTGCAAATGGGCACGCTTTCCAAAGCCGTCGGGAGTTACGGCGGGTACTTGTGCGCCTCCCAGCCGGTGATTGATCTCGTCAAAACCCGCGCGCGCACTTTTGTTTATTCAACCGGATTGCCACCCGCCAGCGTTGCGGCAGCGATGGCGGCCGTTGATCTGATCGACCGCGATCCCAATCATGCGATCAAACCTTTGCGGAAAGCCAAGACCTTTACAGCGCGGCTGGGCTTGCCTGAAGCGCAAAGTCCCATTGTGCCGATCATCATCGGTGAGACCGAAGAAGCTTTAAACGCCTCGCGCATGCTGGAAGATGAAGGCTTTTTGGTCGCTGCAATCCGCTCGCCGACGGTTACGCCGGGGACATCGCGCCTGCGCGTGACTTTCACCGCTGCCCATCCTGATTCCGAGATCGAGAGATTAGCGTCGATCATCGGCGAACGCATTTTAAGGCGCTAAATCATGCCCGCTTTTTTCGTCGCTGCAACCGGCACCGATATCGGCAAGACCTTTGTCACTGCCGGACTAGTCAGGATATTGAAGCAACGCAATCAAGCCGTCGCCGCCATCAAACCTGTGGCCAGCGGCTACAACGACGAAGATGCCGCGCAAAGCGATGCGGGCCAACTGCTGGCCGCAATGGGCCAGTCCATCACGACGGAAAACGTCGCAAACCTATGCCCCTGGCGTTTCACGGCAGCATTATCGCCCCATATGGCGGCAGCACGGGAAAGCCGTGCCGTCGATTATGCGGGCCTCCTCGATTTCACGCGCAAAGCCGTGACCGAGACCAGGGGCGTTTTGCTCATCGAGGGCATCGGCGGGGTCATGGTGCCGCTCGATGCCAAGCATACGACGCTCGACTGGATGGCGGAGATGAAATTGCCGCTGATCCTGGTGACCGGTAGTTATCTCGGCACCATCAGCCACACCCTGACAGCCGTCGAAGCCTTGACGCATCGAGGGCTGCGGGTCGCGGCTCTGGTGGTGAATGAATCGCCCGGCAGCAGCGTGGCGCATGGCGAGACCGCACAAACGCTGGCTGCGCGGGTCAATGCGTCGGTGGTCACGCTGCCGCGCGATGCAATGACGAGCAACGCCGGCTTCGTGGCCTTAGAAGCTCTGGTGTCCGGATAACTACTCTGCGTCTTCGCAGGAAAAACCCAACTCGCTGAGGCCTTCTTCCAATTCATCGGCCAGAAGCGGTTGGCTCAGCAGATAACGCCCGACGCGTTTGGGGTGTTCTTCCTGGGCGACCTCAACGGCCTCGTCCCAATCGTCAGCGGTATAGGTGCCGCGACCGATCCAGGTCAGAGCCACGAGATTGGATTGTTCGTCTTCGTTGAGGCTATCGATGAAAGCCTTGAGGTCGTCGTAGTCGGCATTATCGACCGCGCCGCTATCTTCTTCGGGCAGGTCGTCTTCCAACGCATCATCAGCGGAATGTTGATCCGGCTCGTCTTCCAGCGGATCCATATCGGCCATTACTTCGCGCGCGCGATTGATGACATAGCAAACGGTTTCAACAGCGATATCCATAGCCCGCTCGGCCTCCTTGCCTGCTCGAAACATGCTGCGCATTGGACAGGATTTGCAGAAAGCTTTCAACGTCAGATCAGACGGTAAACGTCGAAAAAGCTTTGATTACCGGGAACAACTCGGGGTAGGCATCTTGCACACGGCGCGTAAAAACCTAAACCAGAATAGGAAGCGGAAATTATTCCGCGTGCTCATTTTGGAGGTCAACATGCCACCGATTTTCCGCAACAGCAGCTCCGGCTCCCTTACCCGTGCACAAGCTGTCGCGCTCATGAAAGAACGTCAAGCCGCCCAGAACAGCGGCGCACCCTCACACGATGTCTCCAACGAACCGCGTATACCGAAGGGCAGCGGGCAAGAGAGCGGGGAGTGGACCAAAGACGGGGCGACATCCAAGACTGGAGGTGAACGGGAAATCTCCACGCGTTGTCCAAAAGGATATGACATCGTGCCAATGGAGGTCACCGGTTATACGGATGGGCCAGAAAGCACGGGTAAGCATCCGGGAGATCCAGGTTATGGGCAAGCAAGTAGCGGTGCAAAAACGAGGTCAGGGACCTTTGCAGCTCCGCCGGGATACAAATTTGGTACAAGGATGTATGTGCCTGGCTTTGGCTGGGGTACGGTGCAAGACAGGGGTAGTGCAATACACAACAACAAATTGGATATATGGTTCAAAACGGTGGCGGAGGCAAAAAAGTGGGGCCGGAGAAAAAACGTCAACGTAATCATCTGCAAAGGATAGCCAGCATAGCGCGGGCCGAGATTGCATTCGTTCTCTTTGCATTATTTGTATTCTCAAATAATGCCTTCGCGCAGATCGCCCCTTTTTCTGGAACTTTGGAATATCAGGCAGACGGCAATACGCGACCAAAAATTGTGATCAAATCTGTCAATGGCGCAGTCGCTTATGTGCTCACACTCCAACCTGAACGAGATGTACCAGGAGAACAGAGCCATCTCGACCTAGTGATGCATCGGCCTAGGGCATCCTTCGATTCACCCAACCTCCTTAATCCGCCGGGCATATGGCATGGACTTCAAGAATACATGTTCAATGCTAGCGATTTTGTTGAAGGGGCCGATCATTCAGTTGATGGACCCGTGCGGACGCTTCACATCAGAAATAGAAAATTGGATGTAGTGATTAGTGTTTCCAATGTAACGGTTATGCCTACAGCGCATCCTGTTTTGGGCTTACAAGATTACGTGTTCAAAAATCTCGCTATCGAGGTAATCGTCGACAACTTGAAATTTTAGAAAAAGGCCCCTCCCGTACCCGCGAGCGGCCTTTCTTCTGACATTTGATAGAACTTTATTCCGCGGCGACGCCTTCAGCCTCGGCGGCGGCCTTGCGGGCCGACTGCATCTTATCGAAGTGCGACCACACACCCTCGGCGCCGTGCCACTGACCGCGCGTCGCGGCTTTAGAATACTCGGTGGCGCGGGCTTCGAAGAAGTTGGCGTGTTCGACGCCGTTCAGAATCTGCTGCAACCAGGGCAGCGGATGCTCTTTGATGCCGTAAACGGCCGGCAGGCCCAGTTGTGAGAGACGCCAATCGGCGATGTAGCGAATGTAAGATTGGATGTCTTCCGGCGTCATGCCGTTGACGGGGCCCATGTCGAAGGCAAGCTCGATGAACTTGTCTTCCAGACCGACGACGGTCTTGCAGCAATCGACAATGTCATCCTTCACGCCCTGCGTAAGGCAGTTGGTTTCGCGCGTGAACGTATGGAACAGCTTGATGATTGCTTCGCAGTGCAGGCTTTCGTCGCGCACCGACCAGGATACGATCTGGCCCATGCCCTTCATTTTGTTCTGGCGCGGGAAGTTGAGCAGCATGGCGAAGGACGCGAACAACTGCAGACCTTCCGTAAAACCGCCGAACATGGCTAGCGTACGCGCGATATCGGCGGGGGTATCCACGCCGAATTTCTGCATGTAGCTGTGTTTGTCGGCCATGGCCTTGTACTGCATGAAGGCGCCGAATTCGGTTTCCGGCATGCCGATGGTTTCAAGCAGTAGGGCGTAAGCCGCGATATGGATGGTCTCCATATTCGAGAACGCCGCCAACATCATCTTGATTTCGGTCGGTTTGAAGACGCGGGCGTAGCGTTCCATATAGTTGTCGTTCACCTCAATGTCCGATTGGGTGAAGAAACGGAAAATCTGACTGAGCAGACTGCGCTCGGCGTCGGTGAGTTTGCCGGCCCAATCCTTACAGTCTTCGCCGAGCGGCACTTCTTCCGGCATCCAGTGGATCTGCTGCTGGCGCTTCCAATAGTCGTGAGCCCACGGATAACGGAACGGCTTGTAGCCCTGACTGGGAATCATGAGGCCGGGCAGAGTGGGGGAGATAATGTTCATTGGCGTGGTCTTTTTGGCTTAGGAATTGTGGGATCAGTATAGCGGATTACTGACAGGCCAAACATTCCTCATAGTCGGTGCGGCCGCCACCACTAAGGGGCTTTTCCGGCCACTGACGGGTGTTGTCTGCTTCGACGCCGGCGAAGGCGGCGCGCTGCACCGACTTGGAGCGAAGATAATAGAGGCTTTTCACGCCTGACTCCCACGCGCGCCAATGCAGCATCATCAGGTCCCACTTATCCACATCGGAGGGGATGAACAGGTTGATGGACTGACCTTGGCAGATATAGGGCGAACGGTCGGCGGAGAGTTCCACCACCCAGCGCTGGTCGATCTCGAAAGCGGTTTTGAACGTGTCTTTCTCGGCGGCGGTGAGACCGTTCAAGTGCTGGACCGAACCTTCATGCTCAAGGATCGAGTTCCAGGTCGCGGGATTGTCGAGGCCCTTCTCGCCCAGGACCTTTGTCAGGTACGGGTTCTTGACGGTGAACGAGCCGGACAAAGTTTTGTGCGTGTAGATATTGGCCGGGATCGGCTCGACGCAGGGGCTGGTTCCGCCGCAGATGATGCTGATGGAAGCCGTCGGCGCAATCGCGAGTTTGTGCGAGAAGCGCGCCATAACGCCGGACTCAGCCGCGTCAGGGCAAGCGCCACGTTCTTCGGCCAGCTGCACCGAGGCCGCATCGGCGGCGCGGCGGATATGCTTGAACATCTTGATGTTCCAGGACTTGGCCATGGCGGACTCAAACGGCACGCCTTTGGCTTGCAGGAACGAGTGATAGCCCATGATGCCAAGGCCGACCGAACGTTCGCGCTTGGCCGAGTAGACGGCGCGTTCCATCGACGACGGCGCACGGTCGATGAAGTCCTGCAGCACATTGTCGAGGAAACGCATAACGTCGGGGATGAATTGCTCGTCGGCATTCCATTCGTCCCAGGTCTCCACGTTGAGCGACGACAGGCAGCACACAGCGGTACGGTCGACGCCTTTGTGGTCGGGACCGGTGTGCAGCATGATCTCGGAGCACAGGTTGGAGGTGGTGACCTTCAGGCCCAGATCGCGCTGATGCTTGGGCATCTGGCGATTAATGGTGTCGCCGAAAATGAGATAGGGCTCGCCGGTGTTGAGGCGGGTCTCCAGGATCTTCTGCCACAACTCGCGAGCATTGACCGTCTTCATCACTTCGTTGGTCTTAGGGCTGCGCAGGCCGAAGCTCTTATCGTCGCGCACCGCTTCCATGAACTCGTCGGTGAT
>CAITZE010000055.1 GCA_903896775.1 uncultured bacterium | reverse complement strand
GGCAGCCGGTTTCCCAGGCGCGGCTTTAGCAGCAGAAGCCTTGGCGGCTTGCGCTTTTGCAGGCGGGTTCTTGGATCCCGCTTTCGGGGTTGTCTTTACAGCCATTGTCTTCCCCGGTCCTTCACTCTTGGAGTCTTCAACCTTGGTCTCACCAAATAGCTTGGTCCACCACCACATACGCCCACATCCTCCGCGGTCCGTGTCCCCCTTGGCCCGCGCGCTGTTGTCGTCCTACCGCTTGTGGTGACTGGTCCCATCGAAGTCAGGTTCATCGCCGTCTAAATCCCCCGCCGGCCGAACCTGGTCTTGCAATGCCTTAAACGCCGCAAAAGTCTCTTCCGACGGATTTTCCGTCATTTCTTCTTGTGCCCGCTTGAGATCCGCTTCCAATTCTGCCCGTTGGCAGAGGGTAAACGTATGATCCCAGCCGACAGTTGCTTCATCCATAGACGCCGCAAGACGCGCAAAGTGCGCATGGACGTAGATGTCTGAATTTAAAAGATTTCCGAGCTCTTCGGCAAATCCTAGCTTTGCTAAATGGGCCCGTAACGCCTCAAAATCAAGCTCGGGATTTTGAGCGATGTGCATTAAGGCGGTTTGCCTTAACGAGTCAAGCCGCGAATCGGCAAAACTGAGCCCACCTAGGCGCTCTTCCACATGGTCCCTGAGCCCCGGATGATTGAGGAGCGTGACCAGCAAAATGCGCTCGCGGGTGCCCTGGCCGGTGGGGTCGCTACTGGTACGCTGGGTCGTGACAGGTTTTTGGGACGTTTGAGGGCGGAAATTGCCGCTAAAATTACCCTTACCCCCCTGTTTTTTGCTCCAAGGACCGATTTTAGCGCCCGGCGCGGGCCGAAATAGCTCAAAAAGGCGGTCTTTGAACAGTCTGCGGTACTGGGCCTGCACGGCCTCGTCGGAAATCACCCCGGCTTTGGCCATAACAGCCTTCTCCAGGCCCGCCCGGCGCTCAGGCGTGTCGGTTTGGTGCTCGCTCAAAAGCTGCTTCCACATCACATCAGACAATGGGAGTGCCTCGGCCAGAACCTGGGCCATGGCGGCGGGACCTTCGCGGCGGCATATGTCGTCGGGGTCTTTGCCGGCGGGCATCATGGCAAAGCGCAAGGACATGCCGGGTTTTAGCAGCGGCAGCGCGCGCTCGGCGGCGCGCAAAGCCGCAGCGCGGCCCGCGCGGTCGCCGTCGAAACAGAGAATGGGTTCCGGCGACATCCGCCACAACAGTTCCAACTGGCTTTCGGTCATCGCGGTGCCGAGCGGAGCAACTGCGTTCGCGAAACCAGCTTGGGCTAGCGCGATCACGTCCATGTAGCCTTCGGCGACGATGATCTCCTTCTTCTCGGCCACCGCTTCACGCGCGAGGGCGAGGCCATACAGCAGCTGGCCTTTATGAAAGAGCGGCGTGTCGGGTGAGTTCAGATATTTGGGCTGCTCTTCGGGATCCATGACGCGGCCACCGAAAGCAATCGGACGCCCGCGCAAGTCGAAGATCGGGAACATGACGCGATTGCGGAAGAAGTCGAAAGACTCGCGGCCATCTTTGCCGGGCGACAGCAGGCGTGTTTCCAGCAGCACATCTTGCGTCACGCCGCGCGCAAGGAACTTGGTCTTCACCACGTTTCCATTGGGCGCATAGCCCAAGCGAAAGCGTTTGATGGTCTCCTCGGTTAGCCCACGGCCTTGCAGATATTCCAGCGCACGCTTTCCTGCGGGCTCGCGCAAAGCCTGTTCATAGAGGGCGCAGGCGGCTTCCACCGCTTCACGGCCGCGCGCGCCTTCCACGGCCTGTTGCGCTTCGGCTTGGGTCTGGCGCGGCATCTCGAGGCCGGCTTCTTCGGCAAGGCGCTCCACCGCTTCCGGGAACGTCAGGTTCTGCGTCTTCATCAAAAAGGTGAAGATGTCGCCGTGCTCGCCGGTCGAGAAGCAGTGATAGAAGCCCTTGTCGTCGTTGACGGTAAACGACGGCGTCTTCTCGTTGTTGAAAGGGCTCAAGCATACGAACTCGCGCCCACGCCGGATCAGCTTCGCGCGACGGCCAACCACGGCCGAGACCGAAATGCGGGTGCGAATTTCGTCGAGAAATTGCGGCGGGAAGGCCATCGAAACACCACAACGTCGCCCTGGAATTCATTCCCAAGGCTCAGGGAGACTTAGCCTAAAGAAATTAGCCCAGGCTTTGCT
>CAITZE010000054.1 GCA_903896775.1 uncultured bacterium | reverse complement strand
GTTCGGTTGGCTGGGGTCGCGTATGGCGAAGTCGCGCAACCGGAATGGACTGGTCTGGGCCATTGGCGGCGCGTTGGTCCCGCCGGCGTTACTTGTGCTCTTGCTCTTACGCGCGCGGACGTCGGAAGAAGCCGACGAAGACAGCGGCGCGGGCGAATTGAACGAAGCCTAAAAGCTTCAGCTATTTCACCAGACTCAGGTAACGACTGGGGTGCACATCGATCGCATTGGCGCGCCATCCCACGACACGTTGCGACACCAAGTTTTTGGATACACCAAAATACAACGGAATGATCGGCTGATCGGCCATGGCGAGAGCCTCGGCATCATGCAGGATCTCCGCACGCGCGGCCGCATTCTCGATGGCCGCAGCCCGCGCGAGCAAAGCGTCATAAATCGGGCTGTGGTAGCGGCTGTAGTTCGAGCGCGTACTGCTTGAGTCGAGAATATAAAGAAAACTAGACGCGTCATTGAAGTCCGCCGTCCAACCCACAAAGCCCACCTCGAAATTACCTTCGCGCAAATTGGCGAAGTGTACTTTGCCTTCGGTATTCATCAGCGTGGCCTCGACACCAATGCGTTTCCACATACCGGCAATGACCACAGCGATGCGGCGCAAATCGAGATTTGAAGAATGGCTATAGGCGATCTGCAGTGGCTTGCCCGGACCATATCCGGCCTCGCTCAAGAGGCGCTTCGCTTCTGTCAGACGTTCCTCGGTAGCGGTCGCGGCAAAATCCAGAGCCGCCGGACGGTACTCAACAACAATCGGCGGCACAAAACTAAAGGCCGCACCCTCGCCGCTACGCAAAACCTTATCAGTAAGAATGTCGCGGTCGATAGCCAAGGATAACGCGCGGCGCACACGCTTATCGGCCAACTTGGGCAGGGCGGTATTGAGTGCGAGGTAATAAGTAAGAAGAGCTGGCGTCAGGCGAGTTTCCACTGGCAGCTCGGTGACCAAGTGGTCGATCTGACTTGCCGGTACATCAAGCTGCATGTCCAACTCACCAGCGCGGAATCGCCCAACCCCCGCATTCACATCTTCCGTCGGAATGTAGGCCACACGCGCGAGCTTAACCTCGGGCGCATCGTGAAAATGCGGATTATGTGAAAGCACAACACCGCTTTGCGCCCGCCACGCCTCAAGAACAAAAGCAGCGCTTGAAACCATGACGCCGGGTTGTGTCCACGAATCGCCATGCTGGATGATGGCGTGACGCGGCAGGATGCTGCAATAAGCGCCTGCGAGAAGTTGGGTAATGTAAGGCGCAGACGCACTCAACTCTATCATCACCGTCGACGGATCAGGCGCCGTGACGCCGAGCGTATCGAGCGACGCAGCCCCGGTATTCACGGCGCGGCCGTTTTTAAGCACATAGAGCAACGGCGCGAAGACTGCTGCGGTCTTAGGATCCATAAGGCGGCGAAATGAGAATACGACATCCTCGGATGTCAGCGGCGCGCCATCGGACCACATCAAATTGGGCCGCAGACTAAAGGTATAACCTAGACCGTCGGGACTGGTGGTCCACGAGGACGCGAGGCCTGGGACTGGTTGCCCCTGTGCATCGTAGGCGAGCAACCCCTCGAACAAGTCATAGATGATCGAGAATTCGTAAGAAGTGTTGACCTTCTGCGGGTCCAGCGTTGCCGGGTCATAGCGATTGCCGCGATGAAGCGTGGCCTCGTTGAGAGGTTCGGCGGCGCGCACCGCCGCGCTCATCGCCAACAAACCAGCGCTGTAGAGAAAGAGCGCGCGGCGGGAATATCCGCCAGAAGATTTACCAGAAGATCTAAACGTCATCGCGCGACCTCGCGATACCGGCTCACTTCTTCTGCATCTGACCATCGATGACAGCGATGGCGGCAAGATTCACGAGCCCACGCGCTGTCACCGACGGCGTGGTGATATGCGCCGGCTTATCGAGACCAAGCAGCATCGGGCCTACATGCAAGGCATTGGCGAGACTGCGCACCATGCTGAGCGTAATGTTCGCTGCTTCCAACGTCGGCATGACGAAAAGATTGGCCGCACCCTTGAGACGCGAACTGGGGAAAATGCGCAAACGTAGCGCCTCGTCGAGCGCTACAGCAGGCTGCATCTCGCCTTCGACCTCTAAGTCAGGATTCTCATCCATGATCAAACGCAAAGCACGGCGCATCTTGCGTGAGGCCGGCGTCGAGCGGGCGCCGAAATTGGATGCCGCAATCAACGCCACCTTGGGAACGATGCCGAAGTCGCGCACCTTCTGGGCCGCGCGCGCCGTTTCCTGCGCAATTTCTTCGGCGGTAGGGTCTTCGGTGACGAAGGTATCGCAGAGGAACACCGGTCCATCGTCGAGCACCAACAAGCTCAAGGCCGACGTGCGGGCCGCACCTTTGGCAAGACCGAGGATGTCGGTGAGATATTTCAGGTGCCAGTGATACTCGCCGTAACTGCCGCAGATCATGGCGTCGGCATCACCGCGCGCCACCATTAAGCTGCCGATCACCGTGGTATTGGTACGAACGACCGTGCGCGCGGTATCGGGTGCGACACCTTTACGTTCCATGAGCTGGTGATACTGCCGCCAGTAATCGCCATACCGCGCGTCTTCTTCGGGATTGACGACTTCGAAGTCCATGCCGGGCGTGAAGCCCAAACCCAATTTACGCGCACGTTGGGAGATAACCTGCGGGCGGCCAATGAGGATGGGCTTTGCGATCTTCTCGTCCATGAGCGCCTTGGCGGCGAATAGCACGCGCTGGTCTTCGCCTTCGGCGAAAGCGACGCGCTTCGGATTATCGCGCGCACGATCGAAGATCGGCTTCATGACAAAGGCCGAGCGATAGACGAATTGGGATAGCTTTTCTTTATAGGCGTCGAGGTCGGCGATGGGTCGTGTCGCTACACCTGAGTCCATGGCGGCTTTGGCGATGGCCGGCGCGATCTCCGACACAAGGCGCGGGTCGAAGGGCTTGGGGATCAGATAGTCGGGTCCAAAACGCAACTGGTCGCCGCCGTAGGCCGCCGAGACCACATCGCTGGTGGCGCCGCGCGCGAGTTTGGCGATAGCTTCGACGCAAGCGATCTTCATCGCGTCGTTGATGGTGGTGGCACCGACATCGAGCGCGCCGCGGAAAATATAAGGGAAACACAGAACGTTATTCACCTGGTTCGGGAAATCCGAACGCCCCGTCGCGATGATAGCATCGGGCGCCGCTTCACGCGCCAGCTCCGGCAGAATTTCTGGCTCAGGGTTAGCAAGCGCCAGAATGAACGGGCGCTTTGCCATGGTGCGGATCATATCTTGCGTAAGGATACGCGGCGCGGACAGGCCCAGGAAAATGTCGGCGCCCGGCATCGCTTCGGCCAGCGTGCGCGCTTTGGTGGTCGAGGCATATTCTTCTTTCTGCGCGGTCATATCTTCGTTGCGGCCTTTAAAAACCACGCCGAGGTGATCGCACAGAATGACGTTCTCACGCTTCAGGCCAAGATCGATCAGCTGATTCAAACAAGCGATACCGGCCGCGCCGCCGCCCGTAGAGACAACTTTGACTTTGGTGATATCTTTTTGAAGCAGGCTCAGTCCATTGATGACCGCGGCAGCAACGACAATGGCCGTGCCATGCTGATCGTCATGGAAGACTGGAATTCTCATGCGTTCACGCAATTTACGTTCGATATAGAAACATTCAGGCGCTTTGATATCTTCCAGATTGATACCACCGAACGTAGGCTCTAAAGAAGCAATAATATCGACAAGTTTGTCAGGATCAGGTTCATTGATCTCGATATCGAACACATCGATACCGGCAAATTTTTTGAACAGTACGCCTTTACCTTCCATTACAGG
>CAITZE010000053.1 GCA_903896775.1 uncultured bacterium | reverse complement strand
GGCGATGCGGATCTTGTCGTGTTGCCCGGAACCAAAGCAACACTCGCGGATCTCGCCTTCTTCCGCGCGCAAGGCTGGGACATCGATCTTGCGGCGCACGTGCGGCGCGGTGGTCATGTGCTCGGTATTTGCGGCGGCTTTCAGATGTTGGGTCGCGAGGTCATCGACCCCGACGGCATTGAAGGTTTGCCCGGCGCAGCTGTCGGGTTGGGTCTGTTGGATATTGAGACGGTGCTCACGGGCGATAAAATCCTGCGGCCTGTCGCGGGTAAGCTCGCGGGCGGCGCGCCGTTTGATGGTTATGAAATCCATGTGGGCCGCACGACCGGCGCTGCCTTAGATCGTCCATTTCTATTCATCGACAATGCACCTGACGGGGCCGTTTCGACCGATGGCCGAATCATGGGCACTTATGTGCATGGTGTCTTTGCGCGCAGCGAAGTTCGTGCCGCAATACTTCATAAATTCGGTGCAGCGTCTGACGGCGAAAACCACGGAGCCGTCATCGATAGATTGCTTGACGACATTGCTGCGGAGTTGGAGCAGGTTTTGGATATTAACGCCCTTGCAACAATCGCGGGGCTGCCAAGCCTCCCAAGCCAGCGTAAGATGTAGAGGTTATTCACTTCCAACCGAAGGAGACGTCGCATGAAAAAGTCAGGATCGGCAGTTTGGAAAGGCGGTCTCAAGGACGGCATTGGTTCCATCTCGACCGAAAGCGGTGCGTTGAAAAATCATCCATATGGGTTTGTCGCGCGCTTCGAAGGCGGCCCCGGTACAAACCCTGAAGAATTGATCGGCGCGGCCCATGCCGGCTGTTTCACCATGGCGCTGTCGTTGATCCTCGGCGAAGCTAAATTGACGGCCACACAAATGGATACCAAGGCTGATGTGACGTTGGAAAAACTCGCCGACGGATTTGCCATTACGGCCGTGCATCTTACGTTGCGCGCCAAGGTTCCCGGCGCTACCGCGGCGAGCTTCGCAGAGCTGGCAGGCAAGGCGAAACAAGGTTGCCCCGTTTCCAAACTGATGAAGGCCGACATCACATTAGATGCCGCGTTGATTGAATAATCGCGGTTAATCCGGCGATAATTTGTGAGCACTCTTTGCTGCCCCTATCGTGAGAATCGTCCGTACACATAGCTTGGCGCCGTGGCCAGCTTTGTGACGGACGGTTATTAGCCCGGCATTCTCAAAGGCGGCAGTTTCCTCTACCTTTGGTCAGAAGTTCAAAGGGGGGAGAGGCGGCCATGATCGTATTCTATTATTTTTATCCGGGCTGTTCGCTGGTCTCGCATATCGCGCTCGAGGAATCCGGATTGGTTTACGAACCACGGGTCGTCGATCCGAAAGACCCCGCGCAAGCAGCGGAATACAAAAAGATCAATCCGCGCGGCACGGTTCCGGCCATGACAATCGATGGTGAGCTGCTGACGGAGAACATCGCCATTCTCACCTATCTCGCTGATCGCGTGCCGCAGGCGGGCATTATTCCAACTGGACTCATGGAACGCGCACAATGCATGTCGCTCTTGGCATGGAGCGCCAGCACGGCGCATATCAATTTCCGGCGGTCGCGCCGGCCCGAGCGATTTAGCGATGACCCGGCCGCTGTCGAAAGCATTCGCGCGAGCGGACGCGCAGCTTATTGGCCAAATCTGGAATGGATAGACCAGCGCCTTCAGAAGCAGGATTGGATGATGGGCAAAGTCTTTTCGGCTGCGGCCGATGGCTATGCGCTGCGGCTTTATGATTGGGGACGGATCGCAAAATATCCGGTCTAGACTCTAAAAGCGTTCACTGCTTTTAAGGATCGGATCATCGCAAGGCCAAGTGTGCGTCGTGTGCTGGAGCGGGAGGGCTGCCCGCTGGTGGCGCCAGCTTAGGTGCGGGGTCAAAGATTGAAGTGCCGCCGGGCTTCTCTGCAGGCGTCATCTCCCGGCTCACAGGCCCGGCAGACGTCGGGCCGCACATCATAGATTCCACAGGATGTGGCTTTCCCGACTTCTCCCAAAAGCGCGCTGCAACGTTCGCCCTCACAACGCATCCTGCCACGCGAGTCGTCCACATATTTCGGGGGGATGCGCGCGAGCGCCTCGTCGCTTTCCAGCGTAAATCGCGGCCATGTATGTGAATAGGCGCAGCACGCGCCACAGGTGCGGCACGACGCTTCAGTGATTTCCTGGGGAGGATGCAGTGTCACGACCGTCAATATTTCCTCAAATATATCGCTCTTTATCGCATACAGATCTTTCAATTACGGCCGAATCGTGATGCGCGTGTAACGTGTTACGGATTCCACCCAACAGACGGTTAATCTGTTGTTGGGGCGATTTGTGTGATATGGTCCACTCGTCTGTTGCTTTTGCGCCAGACCATCGCATCTCCCATCTATATCTCGCCGACCATAGTCCGCGTGCGCGGAAGCCAGCACGTCTATGTCGCGGAGTTTGGGTGAATGACTGCCCGATCCGGCATGTTCCGCTAAGGAACCGGTTGGTTAAAGCAAGTTCGGAGTTTCTGGAAGAGAGCCCCTCGCGTACGCGGCTTCTGGAGGGGAAGCCTTTGTCGTGAGCCATGTTTAACCATAGAGAAAGACTCACATGACCCAATCTATTGCAAAACAGCCGGCCGAAACAAAACCTGAAGCCAAACCTGAATCCAAGACCGCCCCCTCCTTCGTGGCCGGCGACTTCGTCGTTTATCCCGCCCATGGTGTCGGCAAAGTCACGACCATCGAGACGCAGGTCATCGGCAATCAGTCCATCAAACTGTTCGTCATAAGCTTTGACCGCGATCGCATGACATTGCGCGTGCCGTTGCTCAAAGCCAAGACCTTGGGTCTTCGCAGGCTATCGACGCGTCCGGTCATGGCGACCGCGCTGACAACACTGAAGGGCCGCGCGACCGTTAAGCGCGCCATGTGGAGCCGCCGCGCTTTGGAATACGCCGCCAAGATCAATTCCGGCAATCCCATCTCCATTGCCGAAGTCGTGCGCGATCTGCATCGCGGTCCGAACCAATCCGAACAGTCCTACAGCGAGCGTCAAATCTATGAACAGGCGCTGGGCCGCCTGACCTATGAATTGGCAGCGGTAGAGAAGATCGAGCACGAAGCCGCGACATCAAAGCTGGAAAAGCTGCTGAGCGCGGCTTAACGAGCGATGAACGAGTCTCGGGATCAACTCTCTTTTATGCGAGATGTGCCAATGTCGGATGGACCTCAGGACGCACCCGATAAGTCGCCTGCGCCGTCCACATCGCCGCGGTGCCGGGCTTGCCAGCTGCAGCTCTGCAAGAGCCGCAGCGAGCGGCCTCACGCCGCGCTCACGGAAAGCAAGGGTGACAGCATGATGCGCGGGACCGAGCAGCAATTCCTCTGCAAGACCTGTGGTGCGACTTTGATAAACTCCAGCGATCTCGCCAAACCCGGCTGGCGCCATCAGCGCTAAACCACGTTAGGCGTTTGCTCAAAGAAAAAGCCCGGTGCATTGCTGCACCGGGCTTTGACTTTTAGCTTAGGCGTCGGATTGCTTACGCAACCTTCAAGTTCGCGGCGGCATCTTTGCCGCGCTCATTGACGACGTCATAGCTGATGCTCTGACCTTCGTTGAGGGTCGAGAGGCCAGCGCGCTCAACAGCGCTGATGTGCACGAACACATCTTTGCCGCCGTTGCTGGGCTGAATGAAACCGAAACCCTTTTGCGAGTTGAACCACTTTACCGTGCCTGTAGCCATCTTGGTCTCCTTAGAAAATGCATGTATGCGTAGTTTGCGTTGCACGACCATCGCGCAACATTTTCCGAATCCAGCGTTGTCTTGGGAAGGCCTTTAAGGGCATGTAGCAAGGCAGGCGAAGAACTCGACCGGAAGTGCTTACCTGAAAGTCCGCCATATTTCAATCTATTCAGGCGGGGCCGCCCCGTTTTCCGCTAGGTTTAGCAATATCTTACGCCTTATGAGCCACTTGAATGGCGGCATGCCGCCGTTTTTTACCGCATGACGCGCTGCAATAGGCAGCTTTGGCTCCGGTGATCGCCCCCGAGTCGCGGAGACGTTAGGGCTTTGAAACTTGCATGTGAAACGGCATGCCGTAATCGCCCGCGATAGACGCCGCTTGATGCACATAAATTTGAAACAGCACCGTCAACGCGGCTTGCAAGATCACAAGCCAAACCAAAAGCGTGCGCGAATTCGCAAGTGTGCCGTCGCAGCTCACACCGGCGCGGTCGAGCCACACCAAGCCG
>CAITZE010000052.1 GCA_903896775.1 uncultured bacterium | reverse complement strand
GGTGATTTCGCCGCTCCTGGATAGCGCGCATCTGCTCGCGCCGAACTTCACTTTGATCGACAAAGGCACGCAAGGGCCTTTGTCGATGGGCCCGGCGTTCGATCGCGCCGCACCCGCCGACATTCTCGACGCTTTTCTGCTTCCCTATAGCGGCACTTTGGTATTGGCGTTGATGCTGTTTGTCTTCGCGGGCAAGCCGCTACGCATGTTATGGACCGCGCCTTTGTATTTCCTGTGGCTCGCGGCGTCGCACTACTTCGCATCGCTCGGCTATTGCGGACGTTGCATCCTTTCCTACGCATCTCATTTCAGCGGCATCGGCGCCCTGGCGGCAGCCCTCACGCTGGCCATGATCGCCCATCGCGCCCGCCAAAGCCGGCTGCCCGCAGGACCCGCTGTCTTGATCGGTGCTGTCGTGGCCGTAGGTCTCAACAGCTTTGCCCCGCTGCTTGCCCTGCATAGCGATCTGCGCGCCTTTCCAATTCCCTTAATGGCGCAAAGCCAGTCAACGTCCGAGATGAAGGACATCGAGACGATGGCGCGGTGGATCTCGGCCAACACCGCCATACGCGAACCGATCCTGGTTCTGCATAGCCTCGGCCGGCAAAAGCTCGCAGCACTTCCTTATGCGGTATTTTTATCCGGGCACATGCTGCCGCCACAGAGCCTAGATCCCGCCGGCACATTGCGTGTGGTCAATCCTAAATTGAGCCCCGCGGCGGTCGAATCCGTTCAGGCCGTCGTGGAAGAGGAATCGCTTTGGACCGACGCGACACTCGCGCGCTGGATTGAACGCGATTACGACCTCATCCTCTTCCAGGAAGACAAGACCGCCGATCAGCGCGCGCAACTGGCCGCGATCATGGCGCGGTTCGACCTGACCGCCTCGACGCTCTACCGTGGTTCGATGGTTTATCTCTACAAGCGCAAAGCCGTTCAATAAACGTCATCGTTCATACTCATTGTCCGCACCCATCGTCGGCTCTGGCATGGCTCCGGCGCGGACTGTATAAACGCGGATATGAACGCTGCCCCACCTGCCGCAGACCGACCCGCCTCGTTAGCGGACACGCTCGGTAAACTGCACATTCTCATACTGGACCCGGTTTTAGGGCTGGCCGACCGCCCTGGGCCGACGCGCTCTTACGATCTCGCGCGGCGTTTCGCCCTGGCCGGGCATCAAATCAATGTGCTCACAACCTCGGCCGCCTGTACGAGCGGAAATTTCGACAGGGTCACGGTGACGGCGGTCGATACTGGCGCTTCGACGCGGTTTGGTTTTCCATCTGCGCCCCAAATCAATGCCGGTTTTGCGCGCGGCATGGCGTGGCGGATTTGGCAGTTCGCCGATGTAGATGCCGTGTTCACCACCGACCGTCCCTTGGGTGTCTTACCGTTGGCAATGTTGTTTTGCTTCCTGCGCGGCATCCCGTTGGTGATGGAGGTCCGCGAGGGTCCCCCACCGCGTTCGACGCCCCGAGACACCTTCCTGCAGCGGGCAAAGAAATGGTGGGGTCGGTGCTGTTTCAATCTAACAGCCCGCGCCGCGCGCCAAGTTATCGTGCTATCTCCCGACATGATGGACGTGCTTACGTCTCAACGGCTTCCGGCGGGCAAAATTCTTCTCAGCGCGCCGGGCTGCGATACGACCTTGTTCGCGACACAACCGGGCGCGAGTACGGCAGCGCTCACGGCTTACCCGCATCTCGCACAAGGCGCATTGGTCGTCTATGCCGGCAGCATGAATGCCACACGCCATCTTGATCCGATCCTCGATCTGGCGGCTGCGGCTCAAGCCTTCCCGAAAAACGGAAACACGCGCGACATTGCTTTCGCGTTGTGCGGAGACGGGCCGGAGCGCGGCCGGCTAGAAGCGCGTGCACTAGACCTCGGTGTCTTGAACAAAACTGTTTGGTTCATGGATTCATTACCGCGCCGCGATCTCCCGCCGTTGTTGAATGCCGCGAGTGCCGTCATTGTCGATTGCGGTGGCCAAAGCTCGCTGGGCCTATTTTTTGACGCCATGGCCGCATCACGACCGGTGATCCTGGCAACGCCGGGGTGGCAGAGGGATTTGATCGAAAGCCGCGGCGCGGGCCTCGCATTGCCCAATAACGATGCGCCCGCAGCAGCGCGTGAGCTCGTAGAATTTTTGGCGGACGGTGATGGCCTTCGCCGCGCCAATCAGCAATCCGCATCTCTGGCAGCCGGACGCTTCAATCTCGACCGCATCGCCGCCAAGATCCGAAGCACGATTGAAGAGAACGTCGCCGCGGACCCGCGTGAAGCGGTTCTGCGCCGCCGCCTCCTGCGCACGAAGCGCGTCATCGATGTCGTGGTATCGCTGACGGCGCTGATTGTCCTGGCGCCGGCGCTGATTGCTCTCGCGATTGCCATTCAAATCAAAATGGGAGGACCGGTTCTATTCACACAAATGCGCCCCGGTCTTAAGGGCAAACAGTTCCGAATCTACAAATTCCGCACTATGACGAATGCCAAAGATGCGAGCGGCGCTTTGCTGCCGGATGGCGCCCGCCTGACGCCTTTCGGTCAGTTCCTGCGCCGTTCGTCGCTGGATGAAGTGCCGCAGCTGTTAAATGTAGTGATGGGGCAAATGAGTCTCGTTGGCCCCAGGCCGCTTCTGCCCGAATACATGCCCTATTACACCAGCGAACAGCACCGGCGGCATGACGTAAAGCCGGGCATTACCGGCTGGGCTCAGGTCAACGGCCGCAATAACGTCACCTGGGAAGAGAAGTTCTCCATGGATGTCTATTACGCCGACAACGTGAGTCTCTGGCTGGATTTCAAAATCCTGTTCAAGACGGTGTGGATCATTTTGAGCGGCAAGGGCGTCAGCCAAGAGGGCCACGCCACTTATCAGCGTTTCGACGAGATCATGGCCCGGCGCCAAGGCGCCGAGGACGTTTAGGCGATCTTGCCTATTTGCGCTTGCTGAGAGCGTAAACGCCGCCAGCGACGCCGACCGTCAGCAAGCCCACCACAATCCAAGACGTTCCGCTTTCGAACATATTGTGCGTGTTCTTAGGCAGAGACTTGGGGTCTTCGGCCCAGGCGAGGTTGCCGTTGACGTTAATCGTGGCGGTCCAAGGAGCCGTAAAGTTATGACCAGTAAATCCGAAATCGATGATGCCTGGTGCTTCAAGGCGCGAAACCACTTCACCCGCCTCGTACGCCTGCGGCGCGGTGACAACAATCCCGGCTCTGGGCTGAATCGGATCGCCCTTGGTGGCATTCATGGGCAGGCGCAGGTAAGCCATGGCGGCGGCCGAAGCAACACGTTGCTGGCCGTATATGGTGGTGTCGCCAAAGGGGCTGGCGCCCGCAGCAAAGGCCGGCGTTACAATCTGGCTGGCCATAGCAACAACAGCCGCAAACACAGCGTATTTTTTCATTGTAGTCCCCCAACAAGAGCCGGCACGTTACATGATGCAGGATGCCTCAGGTAATACCTGTACGCAATGTTTGGAAAAAGCATTTTTGCGTGATCGAGCGAAGACCCTTTTTCCGCGCTCAAGCGTTATGATGGTGAAACCGGGCTAGGTCTCGGTAAAGTATGGCCCCAGCACTTTGGTCGCGAGATTCTGTCTTTGCTCTATTGCCTGAAACACTTTGTCCTTGTCGCTGCAGCGGCCTGCTTGCTCGGCGGGTGCAGCAGCATCGGGCAGGGCGTCACCAAAGCTATCATTGAAAAAGCCGAGGAAAAGCCATCGCCGGAAAGCAGCCTGTGCCAAATCACCGGTCCTGAGTTTTCCGGAGTCGACGCCAGACTAAAAACCGCCACTGCCACGACAACCAAGACCACACGGCTGATCATTGTTCATGGCATCGGTGAACAACTGCCGGGGTACTCGGAACGCCAGCAGCGTAATCTCGCTTTGCATCTCGGCCTGGATACCGTCGATCCGGTTGTGAAATCCATCGCGCTTATGGCGCCGCCGGATGCCAAGACCACGACACCCGGAGTTGATTTAGGGTCCTTACGCATTTCGCGGTTTACCAACGCGAACGGCGCCGAGCTTTTGAATTTTGAACTGACCTGGTCGGATCTTTTGGATGCCGAACGCAAAGCTATTGCTTTCGACGACAACGGGGCCTCGGCCAAATCCCGCGCCGATCTCAACAAAGAGCTCAAGGATATGGTGAATAGCTTCACCGATCCTCTGGCTTACAACGGATCGAAGGGTGACATTATTCGCGCCAGCATGTTGCAGGCTTTGTGTTGGGTTGGGCGCGGCGGCTGGGCCGACTATCCTGAATCGGCGCACGAAACCTGTACATGGCGTGAGACCAAACGCAATGTGATCCAGGAAGACGACATCCTTATCTCCACGCACAGCCTTGGCAGCCGCGTGGCGCTCGACAGCATGGAAACCCTGGGAACCCTGCGCGATTCTCTCAGCGGCGATCTGAAAGCCCGCGCGGGGCTGCAGGCACTGGATTCACTGCGCGACAAAGACATCACCTTTTTTATGCTCGCGAACCAGTTGCCGCTGCTGCAAATGGGTCAGCCTGCGCCGACGATCACCAAACAGACGGCCCAGTATTGCGGCCCGACCGCCTCCAAGATCAAAGCCCGCTGGTTCAAAGGTGTGCATATCGTTGCCTTCAGCGACCCCAACGACATCTTGAGCTACGCCATCCCGCAAAGCTTCACCGCCGACTTCATGGATTCGCGCCTTTGCGCCTCCACCACCAACGTCGAGATAGAAGTGGCCAAACCGGTGTCACTTGGCGTGACCTCACTTGCCTCCCCGCAGGTCGCCCACTCCGCCTACGAAACCGACGACCGAGTGCTGACCCTCATGACTCAGGGCCTGGGCGGCCACGAACCCCCCACAGGCTGTACGTGGCTGAAATACAGCAGCAGTACCGGAAACTAATCTAAGGACGCCAAAAGCCGGTTTTCGGCTGGGCCCATCAAAAAAATGCCCCAATTGCGGCCATAAACTGGCTTGCGAGCCGATTCCGGGAGGGGGCCTGGAACCGATTCACAGTCTTTTTTTGGTGTCCGGCTGTCACGAGCCGGAGGGGTTACGGGTATGGCGTTTCGGGTGAAGCAGCTTTTTTTTGCGGCGGCCTTCGCGGCTTTGAGCGGCGGGACAACCGTGGTCCAAGCCGCCGAAGACAACGATATTGGCGCCGTGCAGATGTGCGTGCCGCTTCGCCAGATCGACGATAGCCGGGTGATCGACGACAAGACGATTCTGTTGCGTGTTGCCGGTAACTCGCCTTACCGGCGTATCGACTTGGCCCATGAGTGCATCGGCCTGACATCGGCAGATAACTTCACATCCGCGACAACCATCAGCCAACTTTGCCAGCAGGATATTTTGCGCGTGACGCAGCAGACTGTCGGTAGTCAGTGCATCATCAATAAAATTGTCGTCATCGACGAAGTCGAAGCCAAAGCGCTTTTGGCCCGCCGCAAGAAGTAACGGTTACGCCGCATCTCCGGCTTTAGACACCCGGCCCTTCTCGATCCCGATCACCACCGCCGCCAGCCGTTCCACTTCGGCGCGTGCATGCGTGACATAGAGGATCGGGATTTTCACATCGTCCCGCAGGCGCTCGATGTAGGGCATGATTTCCTGTTTGCGGCTATCGTCCAAGGACGCCAGCGGCTCGTCCATGAGCAAAAGGCGCGGACTTACGAGGATGGCTCGGCCAATAGCGACCCGTTGCTGTTCACCGCCGGAGAGCGAGCCGGGACGACGTTCTAACAAAGCGCCAATCCCCAGCAGTGCGATGATGTGATCGGGCACTGCGTAGCGCACGGCGTCGGGGAGGCGTTTGTAGCCGTAAAGCAGATTGTCCCGCACCGAGATATGCGGGAATAGCCGCGCATCCTGAAAGATATAACCGACGCGGCGCTGTTCCGGTTTCAAATTGATTCCGGCTGTAGAATCAAAAAGTACATGCCCGTCGACTGCGATACGGCCACGCGTCGGTTTCAACACGCCCGCGATCATATCGAGGACCGAGGTTTTGCCCGCACCCGAAGGCCCGAACAGCGCCGTCAGTCCCGCGCCAGCCTGAAACGCGACCACAAGCTCAAAGTCGCCGCGGCGTCCTTCAACATCGATGTCAAAGCTCATGCGAGCCGCACGCGGCTGACGATGCGACGTTCCAGCCATTCAGAGCCGACGATAGCAATCATAGAAACGGCGACAGATAAAATCGCGAGCCGTATCGCCGCGTCCTCACCGCCGGGCGATTGCAGGAAGCTATAAATCGCGATGGGAAGCGTCTGCGTTTCGCCGGGGATATTGGAGACAAAAGTAATCGTCGCGCCGAACTCGCCGAAGCTCTTTGCAAAGGACAGAACCGCGCCCGCGATTACACCCGGCAAAGACAGGGGAAGGGTAATGGTAAAAAATGCACGCCACCATCCTGCGCCCAATGTCCGCGCGGCCAGTTCAAGGCGCCGATCCACCGCTTCGATGGACAGCCGCATGGCGCGCACCATCAACGGCAGTCCCATGACAGCGGCGGCGAGTGCGGCGCCCGTCCAACGGAAGGCAAAGACGATGCCGAAATTTTGCAAAAAATGGCCGATAGGTCCGCGCGTGCCGAAGAGCAAAAGCAGCGCGAAGCCCGTCACGACCGGCGGCAACACCAAGGGCAAGTACACCAGACCGCTCAACAGGCTTTTGAAAGGGAACTGGAGCCGCGCGAGGACATAAGCGAGAAAAAATCCCGGCGGCAGACTAAGCAATGTGCTCCACAGCCCGACTTTCAGGCTGAGGCGTACCGCCTCCCATTCAGCCGGCGACAGGTCGAACATGGTCCGCTGCAGCCCCCGGCATGTTATTTCACGGCAAAACCGTATTTACGATAGACAGCCTTGGCCTCCGCGCCCAGCAGGAAGTCCCGAAAAGCGCGCGCGGCCGGCGTGTCGTGTCCTGCGACGATAGCCAAAGGATAAGAAATTGGCGGGTGGCTGGTTTCGGGGAATGTGCCGGTGACGACGACCTTTTTGGTGAGCGCCGCATCGGTCGCATAGACGATACCGGCTGCCGCTTCGCCGCGCTCGACGAAGGCCAAAGCGTTGCGGACATTGTCGCCGCGTACGACATTGGCTTCGACCGCCGACCAAACGCCAAGGTTCTCAAGCGCGGCCTTTCCGTATTTTCCGGCAGGTACACTCATAGGATCGGCCAACGACAGTTTTCCACCGCCGAGCGCCGCAGCCAGCGGAAAGCCCGGTCCGATTGTTACTTTCAATGGCCGATCAGCTGGCGATACCAAAACCAGCGTATTGCCTAGAAAAGACGTGCGCGTATCGGCGACAATCAGATTGTGCGCGGCGAGGTAATCCATCCATTCTTCATCAGCAGATGCAAAGAGCGCTGCCGGCGCGCCATTTTCGATCTGGTGCGCCAAAGCGGAACTCGCGGCAAAGGACAAAACGGGCTTGGGCTTGCCAGTTTTGGCGTAGGCTTCGCTGACTTCCGTCAATGCCTCCGTCAAGCTAGAAGCGGCAAAGATAATGAGTTTATCGGGCTCTTGTGCATGGATCGGGCGCGCGAGCATTGCGCAAACAGCCAATAACGCTCCGAGATATTTCATATAGCTGCGCATGGATCGCCTTCCATTATCGAAATATCATAGCGGATATAACGGCCACAGAGTCAAGCCAACCGGCGCGGCGACAATATAGGGAATCAGCGCTATGATGCGTTTCCGTAACAAGGACTTATCGATGAAACTTGGTCTGAGACTCATCTGCTTATTAGCATCGTTCTTTGTCGGCCAGGCCGCTTTTGCCCAGGACGAAGATCTGATCGCGCGCGCAAAAGCCATCCAGGACAAGATCCTGACCATCGATACCCACGTCGATATTCCGTTCAACTTCTCCACCGACGCCTACGACATGATGAAGCC
Organism: uncultured bacterium; assembly: GCA_903896775.1. Lineage (GTDB taxonomy): Bacteria > Pseudomonadota > Alphaproteobacteria > Rhodospirillales > Rhodospirillaceae > SHVO01. The sequence continues at coordinate 19,700 of CAITZE010000052.1, read as the reverse complement.
CGGTCCGCGCGGCCAGCAGGTACACCTGCCGACCATGATCAGCGGCGGCATGGATGCGCCCTTCCTCATTGTCTACGTGGGCCAGGGTGAGCGTACGACCGCCGGTTATGCCAAAGCCCTGGCCGACGCCTTCACCAAATTCGCCGCTATCCATAAGCTCACCGAGGAGATCCATCCCGACAAAATCGAGCTGGCCACGACCGCCGCCGACGTGCGCCGCATTCATGCCAGCGGAAAAAAAGTCGCGCTCATCGGCATGGAAAACGGCTACCCCATGGGCAAAGACTTGCGCCTGCTCGACCAGTTCTACGATTACGGCGCGCGTTACCTGGCGCTTGTGCACAACGGTCACAACGATTTGGCCGATTCCGCGCAACCCGACAAACGCCATAACGAACCCGCCGCCGAACACAACGGCCTCTCGCCGCTCGGCAAGCGTGTCGTGAGGCGTCTGAACGAACTGGGAATCATGGTCGATGTCTCCCATTCCTCGGAAAAATCCACATTGGATATGCTGGCGGCCTCGGCAGCACCCGTCATTGCCAGTCATTCAGCGGTCAAGGGCGTGTCAGATCATCCGCGCAATCTGAGCGATGCAGCACTGGAAGGCATCAAACGCTCCAACGGCGTCGCGCAGATTGTCGCCTTCGATAGTTATCTGAAGGCGGTGCCGCCGGAAAAGGCTGCGGCTGTTGCCGCCTTGGATAAAGACACCGGCGTCGATCAACCGGGTGGTCGTCAGAATTTGACATCCGCGCAGCTTCAAATTTACGACGCAAAAATGGCTGCGATTAATAAGAAGTGGCCCCGCGCGAATGTGAAAGATCTCGTCGATCACATCGACTACGCAGTCAAGAAAATCGGCGTCGATCATGTCGGCATCGCGTCAGACTTCAATGGCGGCGGTGGTATCGATGGCTGGGACAATGCTGGCGAAACCCTCAATGTCACCGTGGAACTGGTACGGCGGGGCTACACTGAGGAGCAGATTGCAAAAATCTGGGGCGGCAACCTCTTGAGGGTCATGAGCGATGTTGAACGCTACGCAGCTAAGACTAAGACGCGCGCGAAATAAACAGGCGCTTATTCTGAATGACCAAGCCTAAATCGACCGCCCTCACCTTCGGCCAGCATTTGACCATCGCCGGATCGCGCATGTTGTTGGGGGCGCTGACCGGCGCCATTCGCTTGACGCGCGGCGCACAACCGGAAGGCTGGCGCACGCTGCGATATGGCATCCTGCGCGATCAAACCCTCGAGCATATGGCCGCACATAAGGAGCCAGCGCGTGCGCCGATCGTATTCATTCACGGCGGCGGCTGGATGATGGGCACCACCGACACATATAGTCATGATCTGGTCTTTCTGGCGGACGCCGGCTATCCGATCTTCAATGTCGAATATCCCAAAGCGCCCGAGCACCCCCATCCGACGATTCTGCGTTCGATATTCCAGGCACTCGCGTTCATTCACGGGAATTTCCCTGAAGCAGAGGCCGTCCATCTTATGGGCGATTCCGCCGGCGGCAACCTTGCTGTTATGGCGGCGTTACTCACGCAACATGCCGAATTTCTTGCCGTACTCGGTCCCGGCCCAAAGGTGTCGCAGCTTCCGCGCGCGCTCGGCGTCACGTCGATCTACGGCGTGCTCGACCGGCAGACCTGCCTCAACGGATCGTTCCCCGCCGGCGATACCATGATCGAATCTTATGCCGGACCCGGCGCGCTGGGCCCGACTGTGGACGCCGAACACGCCATCACGCCCATGGACCTCTCCTTCAAGACCCACCCACCTTGCCTGCTGATTTGCGGCGGCAACGACCCGCTACTCGCATCGCAGAATATTTATGTCGAACGTCTAAAACGCGAAGGCTATGACGTGACCGCGCACGTCTATCCCACCGGCATTCACGGCTTCTTCAATTTTCCTGAAAGCGTGCCAAAAGCCGCGAGCCGCAAGGATATCCTCGCGTTCCTCGACGGCATCGAAGCCTGAGCGGTTATTTCTCTGTGAGAATGCCGTAAAGTTCCGGGCGGCGATCCCGGAAGAATCCGAAGGCAGCGCGGTTGCGGCGCACTTCATCGAGATCGAAGCCCGACATAATCACGCCGCTATCATTACGGCCCAGCTCCGCCACTTTGTCGCCACGATGATTGGCGATGAAGGACGAGCCATAAAATACTTGGCCGTGTTCATTGCCGATGCGATTAGCGGCCACGACGGGCACGACATTCGATACGGCGTGGCCAACCATGGCCCGCTGCCACAGGTCTTTGGTATCGAGCTCGGCATTGTCGGGCTCCGACCCGATTGCGGTCGGATAAAACAAGATGTCGGCGCCTTGCAGCATCATGGCGCGCGCAGTCTCAGGGAACCACTGGTCCCAGCAGATGCCGACGCCGAGCACGCCGAATTTCGTATGCCAGACCTTGAAGCCGCTATTGCCGGGGCGGAAGTAGAACTTCTCTTCGTAGCCGGGGCCGTCGGGAATGTGGCTCTTGCGGTAAACGCCGAGCACACTGCCGTCGACGTCGATCATCGCGAGGCTGTTATAAAAATGCTGCCCATCGCGCTCGAAGATCGAAGCGGGAATGGCCACGCCAAGTTTCTTCGCCACGGCGCTGAGTTTTGTCACAACCGGATGGGTGGCGGCGGGGAAAGCACTGTCGAAGTGTTTTTCCTTTTCTTCGCGGCAGAAATAGTGTCCTTGCAACAATTCAGGCGGCAAGATGACTTGCGCGCCATCGCGCGCCGCCTGTTCGATGAACCCTGTGATGCGATCAATATTTTCCGCCATATCATCGGAAAAAGCGCATTGGATCGCTGCGACTTTAATCGTGCTCATCTCGCTCTCCTCAGACAGCCGGTTGCTGTTGGGTGATGCAATGGAAGGAGCCGCCGCCCGTGATAAGGCGACCCGCGGGTAAACCGACCGTACGGCGGTCGGGGAAGGCTTTCTCAATAGCGGCGATAGCGGCTTCATCGGTTTCGCTGCCGTAAAGCGGCACCACGACCGTTGTATTGCCGATATAGAAATTCATCGAGCTTGCGGGGATCACTTCGCCGTCATCGTTCTCGACGCGGCCTGGCGACGGTACCGTCACCACTTCGAGTTTACGCCCGTTGATATCAGTCGCGGCGCGCAGGTCGGCAATGATCGTATTCAGCGCATCACGGTTAGGATCGTCGGCACCAGAAGGCTCCATGCACATCACCACACCTGGTGCGATGAACCGCGCGATGTTGTCGACATGGCCGTCGGTGTGATCGTTGGCGAGGCCATCACCCAGCCAAATCAGCTTCTCGATGCCGAGCGAGGACTTAAGGCGCGCTTCGATATCGGTCTGAGTCAAATTGGGATTGCGGTTCGGGTTCAGCAAACATTGGCGCGTGGTCAGACAGGTTCCCTGACCGTCCACATCGATAGAGCCGCCTTCTAGTACCCATTCGTTGAACACGGCCGGCACGCCAGCCTGTCCGGCGACAAAGGCCGCAACATCGCTGTCGCCGTCGAGCACGTATTTTCCGCCCCAGCCATTGAAGGTGAAACAGGCCGCATCGAGCTTGCCGGCCACGCGCACAAAGATCGGCGCGGTGTCGCGCAGCCAGATATCGCCGAAAGTGGCAGGAATGATTTCCGCGCCCGTGCCCGACAAGGCGCGTTTGGCCGAGAAAATCGCCTCTTCGCCGCACGCCAGGATTTTGAGCGCTTCGCCGCGGGCTTTGCCGTGAGCATCCACATGCGCGACGGCCCTGCACAAGGCCGCGACCTGCGCCTGTGCGGGCTGCAGGTCTTCAAGCCAAAGATCGCCGTGACTGGGCCAAGCAGTCCAGACGGCGGCGTGGGGTTCCCATTCGGCAGGTTGGTGTGCGGTGATTTGAGTCATGTCCCGTGATCTACTGTCTCGTGCCCCTGGGCGCAATGACGGAATCGTGAAAAATCACGGACGACACAAAGTGAACCGGCGTGACGCGCGGTGTATAAGACAGCATGTCCTCGAGAAACCTCACCGCCGACCGCCGCTTTGCCTATGCCCTGATGCTGCGCCGTGACGGCGACGCCGAAGCGGCAGCCGACGTGCTCACCCAGACCCTGGAGCTGGTACCCGATTGGCCTGAAGGCCGTTTCGCCCTTGCCGAGACCTTGGCCGAGGCCGGGCGCAAATACGACGCCATCCCCGTTTATGAGGCCTATCTCGCGCTCGATCCGGCCGATTCCATGGGCGCGGCGGTAAAGCTGGCCTTGCTCACCGAGGTGGCGCCGGCCGCAATGCCCGAGGCTTATCTGCGCCGCCTGTTCGACGAATACGCACCCAGATTTGAGAAAGCCTTGCGCGAGAAGCTGCTTTACCGCGCGCCCGAGCTATTGCGGGCAGCACTCGATGAAGTTCAGCCTGAAGGCACATTTGCCCGTGTCTTTGATCTTGGCTGCGGCACCGGCCTTGCCGGAGTCGTCTTGCGCGAACGGGCGGCGTGGCTGGGCGGCGTCGACCTGTCCGCCGCCATGGTCAAAGGGGCCCGCGACAAGAACATCTATGACGTGCTGACCGTCGGCGACATGGTCGCCGCTTTGAACACTATGGACGAACAGTGTGATTTGATCGTCGCCGCCGACGTTTTAACCTATGTCGGGAACCTCGCCGCGGTGTTCACGGCCGTGCGGCAGCGCCTGACGCCCGGCGGCCTGTTCGCCTTCACGGTACAGCGCCATGACGGCGACGGTTTTGTACTGGGCGCTGAGCACCGCTTTAGTCACGGTCGGAATTACATCGAAGCGCTGTCGGCGCAACACAGCTTTGACGTGTCGGTTTTGCGGCCCGCTGTCAGCCGCCAGGAAAAAGGTGTGGATGTGCCGGGGCTGCTCGCGGTTCTGCGCGCTAATTAAGTTGCAGAACGACGGCTTTTAAATAGGCGCTTTCCGGCAACAGCAGATGTACTGGGTGATCGGCGGCAGCACCAGCGGTGCGGATAATGCGCCCCTCGCGGCCCGCATCGGCTATGCCGCGCGCAACGGCGGCGGTGAATTCGTCCAAGGGCGCGTTGTGACTGCACGACGCCATGAACAGAATACCGTCCGGCGCGGTGACGCCCGCACAAAGCCGCGCGAGCTTGCGATACCCCTGCAACCCCGCATTCAAATCCTTTTTGGATTTAATGAACGCAGGCGGATCGCCAATCACAACATCCCACGTCGCCTTGCGGGCGAGTGCGGCTTCCAAAAACGGGAATGCTTCGGCGCGTTCGAAAGCGCAGGTTTTTGTCACACCATTGGCTTCGGCGGCGCGCACTGCGAGTTCCAATGATGGTGCCGAGCGGTCAACGCCAAGCACGGCCTTCGCACCTGCCCGGGCTGCAGGAATCGCGAAACCACCGGTATGCGTGTAAAGGTCAAGCATCGTGGCGTTGCGCGTAAGCCCGGCCATGAAAGCGTGATTGTCGCGTTGATCGAAGAACCAGCCGGTTTTCTGGCCCGACATCAGATCGGCAAAAAACGTCGCGCCGTTTTCCTCGACGGCGACGGGGCCATCGATGCCGCCAAAAAGGCAACGCACTTGATCTTCAAGACCTTCCAATCCGCGTGCAGCACTGTCGCCGCGCAGGATGACAGTCTTCGCGCCCGCGACATCGCGCAAAGCCGCCGCGATTTGGTCCGTGAGCACATCCATGCCGGCGGTATTGGGCTGAATCACACAAGCATCGCCGAACCGATCGACGATCAGGCCCGGCAGGCCATCGGCTTCAGCGTGAATGAGCCGGTAGTAAGGGCGGTCGAGTAAACGTTCGCGCAGCTTTAAGGCGGAATGTAATCGCGCGGCGATGAATGTTTCATCAATCGCCACATCCGGCTGAAAGGCCAGAACGCGCGCCGAGATCAGCGTGCGCGGGTTGAATTGCGCGGTCGCGAGGAGCTGTCCACCAGCATCGGAGAGCGTCACCACCGTGCCCGGCGGCAACGCCTTGGCGGCAGCGTCCATATCGACTTCGTTCGAATAAACCCACGGATAGCCGCTGCGCAGGCGCTTTTGCGCACCCGGGCGAAGCTTCAAACGGGGATGGCGGGTCTTGGCGTCGGTCATGGCGCCGCACATTAACCGGCCTGCCCCGCGACCTAAAGCCGAAACCTCGCCTGCGGGCTCACCTGGGTTTGATTGCGGGAAAAGCCTGCAAAGCGTTATATTTAGCCAATATCGCTCTAACTCGGGAGACGACCATGATTACCCTCCATATCAACGGTCAGGATCATGCGGTGGATGTCGACCCCGAGATGCCGCTCCTGTGGGTATTGCGCGACAAGCTCGGCATGATGGGCACGAAGTTCGGCTGCGGTATCGCCCAATGCGGCGCCTGCACCGTGCAGCTCGACGGGATTGCGGTCCGCTCTTGCGTTACACCTGTGAGCGCTGTGGATGAGCGAGTCATCACCACCATCGAAGGGCTTTCCCCTAATGGCGACAGCAAGGTGCAGGCGGCTTGGGTTGCCCACCAGGTGCCGCAGTGCGGTTACTGCCAATCGGGCATGATCATGGCCGTGGATGCGCTGCTGAAGACAACACCTAAACCTACCGATGCGGAAATCGACGCCGCCATCACGAATATCTGCCGTTGCGGCACTTACGCGCGCGTGCGCGAAGCCATCCACGACCTCGCGCAAGCGTAAGGAGCGGCACATGAACGAGATCGCAAAATTAGCACGCCGCGATTTCCTGAGGGTCAGCACCGCCGCCGGGGGTGGCCTCATGCTGGGTTTCCACATCCCAGCTGCCGGCGCCGCGCCTAGCAAGGAAGTCCCCAACAACCAGGAGATCAATGCCTGGGTCGTCATCAACAGCGACGACAGTGTGCTGATCCGTGTGGCGCATTCAGAGATGGGCCAGGGCGCCATGACCGGCCTTGCTCAACTCGTGGCCGAAGAGTTGGACTGCGACTGGGACAACGTCCGCACGGAATTCGTCGATCCGCGCCTGAACATCACGCGCAACAAAGTTTATGGCGGCATGGCCACGGTCGGCAGCCGCGCGATCCGCAGCTCGCAGGAATATGTGCGCAAGGCCGGAGCGTCGGCGCGCATCATGCTGGTGAGCGCTGCGGCGAAACGCTGGAAAGTGTCCGCAACTGAATGCACGGCAAAGGCGGGGGTCATCACGCATACAGGCAGCGGCCGCACGCTGACCTACGGCGCGGTCGCCGAAGCCCCGGCCAAGAATGACCCGCCAAAGGACGTGCCTCTGAAAGACCCCGCGACCTGGACCATCGCCGGCCAGCCGAAGAAGCGCCTGGACATGCATGACAAAGTCATGGGCAAAGCGCCCTATGCCATTGACGTGCATTTCGACGGTCTGCTGTACGCCGCCATCGCCAATTCACCCGTGTTCGGCGGCACGCTCAAGAGCTACGACGAAGCCGCCATCAAGAATGCCAAGGGTGTTCGTAAGGTCGTTCCGTTGAAGGACGCCGTGGCCGTAGTAGCTGACAGCTATTGGGAAGCCCAGAACGCCGTCCGCGCCCTGCCCGTCGTTTGGAACACCGGCGCCAACGGCAAGGTGAGCAGCGATACCATTGCCAAGTTCCTCGACGAAGGTCTGGCGATGAAAGACGTTCCGGTGGCGCGCAACGACGGCGACGTCGATAAGGCGCTCTCTACCGCAACAAAAGTCATCACCGCCGAATATCGTGTGCCGTACCTCGCCCATGCCACCATGGAGCCGATGAACTGCACCGCGCGCTTCAATACTGATGGCACGCTCGATGTGTGGGCGCCGACGCAAAACGCCGAAGCCGTGCTGAATGCCGCGGCGCGTGTGAGCGGCCTTGATCCCCTTAAGGTCACCGTACACCTGACTTATTCTGGCGGCGGTTTCGGGCGGCGCGGCGGCGCGGCACCCGGCGACTATGTCGATCAGGCGGTGCTGATCGCCAAGGCTGCGGGTGCGCCGGTGAAAATGATCTGGAGCCGTGAGGAGGACATTCAGCACGATCTCTATCGTCCGATCTCTTCGGCCAAGATGACGGCAGCTCTGGATACCGCAGGCATGCCGGTGGCGTGGAACACGCGCATCTCGGGCCACACGATCTTAGCGACGGCTAATCCCTCGGCCATCAAGAACAACATGGATGTCGGCTTCCTGGTGCTGTTCGCCGACAACTCCTACGACGTTGCCAACATCAAGGTCGACTACGCCATGCGCAACACCCACGTGCCTGTGGGTTACTGGCGTTCCGTCAATCATTCACAGAATGCTTATTTTCGCGAATGCTTTGTCGACGAACTGGCGCATGCCGCCGGTCAGGACCCTTACGAATATCGCCGCAAGTTGTTGCAGAAAGCACCCAAACAATTGGCCGTGCTTGAGGCCTGCGCGACGAAGGCCGAATGGGGCAAGCCGCTGCCGGCGGGTCAGTTCCGCGGCATCGCGCAGATCGACGGCTATGGTAGTTATGCCGCCGCGGTGGCGGAGATATCAATGAATGCCGACGGCAGCCCGCATGTGCACCGTATCATCCAAGCGATCGACCCCGGCTATGCGGTGAACCCGGATTCCATCAAAGCCCAAATGGAAGGTTCGGTGGCCTGGACCTTATCCGCCGCTCTTTACGGCAAAATCTCCATCAAGGACGGACACGTCGAGCAAGGCAACTTCGACAGCTATCGCATGTTGCTGATGGGGCATATGCCAAAGGTCGAAACGGTGATCGTGCCCTCGGGCGGTTTTTGGGGCGGCATCGGAGAGCCCGGCGGCCCGGCGGTTGTGCCAGCGGTCATTAACGCCATGTTGGCCGCGACCGGCAAACCGACGCGCAGCCTGCCGATCATGCAGCGGGGCGCTTCAGCTTAAAAGGGTTTTGCGACCACCAGCAAAACGATACCGATCATGAGCAAGGTCGGAACTTCGTTGACCATGCGATAAAACTTCGCCGAATGCTTGTTCGCATCTTTCGCGAAAGCCGCGCGCCATTTTTCCATGAAGCCGTGACTGGCGAGCAGCCCAAGCACCAGAGCCAGTTTCAGCCAAATCCAACCCATGGACCAATCGACCACACCGGGCACGGACACCAACGCGCCGCCAAACAGGATCGTCGCAACCGCAGCGGGCCGCATGATGAAGCGCATCAATCGACGCTCCATGCCCTTCAGCATATTGGACGCTTCCGAGCCAGGCGTGAGGCCGACATGGTTAACGAATAAGCGCGGCAAATAGAGCAGGCCCGCCATCCACGAGATAACGGCGATGATGTGGAGCGTCTTGAACCACGGGTACATTGTCTCCATAGCGCGCGCTCCCTTTTAGACTGCTACCACTTAACCACTGGCGGCATGCTCATCAGATAGGCTTCCGGGTTGGCGTCGGTCGCGAAGCCAAACTTTGTGCCACGATCATAGACCAGATTGAACTCGACATAGCGACCACGTTTATAAAGCTGCTTGTCGCGGTCGGCTTCGGTAAAAGCCGTGTTCATGCGGCGGCGGACGATGCGCGGATAAACCTCGAGGAACGCCTCACCGACGCGGCGCTGAAAGGCAAAATCGGCAACCACGTCGCCACTGGCAAGATCGTCGACGAAAATCCCGCCCACACCGCGCGGCTCGCGCCGATGCGGCAGATAGAAATACTCGTCGCACCACTTTTTGTATTTCTCGTAAGCGTCGGGACGATAGGCGTCGCAGGCGCGGCGCAAGGCATCGTGGAAATCCTTCGTGTCTTCATCAAAAGGAAACGTCGGCGTGAGATCGGCGCCACCGCCCAGCCACATCTTGCTGGTGGCCATGCAACGCAGATTCATATGCACGGTCGGCACAAAAGGATTGGACATATGCGTGACAAGCGAGATGCCGCAGGCGGCAAACTTACCGCCGGACTCTTTCGCGCCCGGCATCTGCGCCATGCCTTGATCCGAAGCCGTGCCCCAGACATGGCTGACATTGACGCCTACTTTCTCGAAGACCTTGCCGCGCATGACGCGCATGCGCCCGCCGCCCTTGAGGCGATGGCCGGGCTCGCGCGTCCAGTCGGTGCGTTCGAATTTGCCGCCACCGTCCAAGTCTTCGAAGGCTTTGAGGATACGTTCCTGCAAGTCGTGGTAATAGGCCACGGCCTGGAGGCTGAAACCATTCTCCGGACTACTCGCCGTATTTTCCGCCACGCCGTCCATCCCGCGCCTCTACTTGGCTGTGCGTTCGTGGACATAGTCCACAAGCTGCGCGACAGAGTCAGGATCGGTTTCGGGCCAGATGCCGTGACCGAGGTTGAAGATGTGGCCCGGTCCCGGACCAGCATCGGCCAGCACTTCGTCCACACGTTTGCGCAAATCCGCCGGCGACGAGAACAGATGCGCGGGATCGAGATTGCCCTGAACGGCTTTGCTGGGGCCCAGAACTTTGCGGGCCGCCCCTAGGGATGTACGCCAATCAAGACCGATCACATCGGCGTTGAGGGTAGCAATGGAGTCAAGATTGCTGCCGCATTGGTTGGCGAAATAGATCAGCGGCACGCCAAGGTCTTTGAGGCCATCAATGATGCGTTTTACGGGCGGCAGAGCGATGCGACGGTAATCGTTAGGGCCGAGCAATCCACCCCAGGATTCAAACAGCATCAGCGCTTGCGCGCCTGCGCCCGCCTGCGCTCGCAAGTAAACTATCATTGCATCGGCGAGACGATCCATCAGCGCCGCAGAGATCTCCGGCTCGGCTTGCGCAAAGGCGCGCGGCACGGAGAATTCTTTCGAGGGCTTCCCGGCGACGAGATAGGAGAACAGCGTAAACGGCGAACCTGCGAACCCGATCAACGGCACATGGGCAGGCAAGCCTGCGCGCGTCAACTTGATGGCTTCCATGACAAAGGGAACGTCTTCGGCCGGATTGAGCGGACGCAACGCTTCCACCTGTTTCATGGTACGGACCGGCTCGCCAATGACTGGACCCGGCGCATATTCCAGCGCCACGCCCATACCTTCAATCGGCACCATGATGTCGCTGAAGATGATCGAGGCATCGAGAGCGAAGCGGCGGATGGGCTGCAACGTCACTTCGGCGGCAAGCTCCGGCGAGCGCGTAAGTTCTGTAAAGCCGACCTTGGAACGTACCGCGCGGTACTCCGGCAAGTATCGGCCCGCTTGGCGCATAACCCAGATGGGCGTATGCGCGACCGGCTGGCGGCGGCAGGCCGCCAGGAACGGGGGAAGCGCGTCGGTTTTCACTGCGGGCGATGCGGTCATGGAAGTCTATCCTTAAGTTCTAATGCTGCGCCGCTTGGCGACGTTCATTGGCTTTATCGAGAACACGCAACGCGCCCTTGCTCAAAAGATCTTCAGCGACTTTGACACCAAGCGCCGCCGCATCATGGATGGAGCCGGTCGCTTCCGCCGCGACAAAGTCAGAGCCGTCGATATTGCAGGCGGCGGAATAGAGCGTGACGTTTTGCCCATTGAGAGTTGCGAGCGCGCCGACCGGCACCTGGCAGCCGCCCTCAAGGCGGCGCAGCAATCCGCGCTCGGCTTCGGCAGCTATGCGTGTCGCGGCGTGGTTCAGCGGCGTGACCCAACGCAAGGTCTCGGCGTCACCCTCACGCGTGCAAATACCAATCGCGCCTTGCGCAACGGCTGAAGGGAAATCCCGCGAGGGCAACGCCTGCGAGATGCGTTTCTCCAATCCCAGGCGTTTCAACCCGGCGACCGCCAGAATGATCGCCTCGAAATTGCCCTCATCCAATTTACGCACACGCGTCGGCACATTGCCGCGCAGCTCCATATGCTGAAGATCGGGCCGTACGTGGGCCAGGAAAGCACGGCGGCGCAAGCTGCTGGTGCCGATACGCGCACCTTTCGGCAGCGATGCGAGATCACCACCGCTCGCCGTTACCAGCGCATCGCGCGGGTCTTCGCGCTCCAGCACCGCCGATAAAGCAAGACCTTCGGTCATGACAGTGGCGAGGTCCTTCAAGCTGTGTACGACCACATCGACCTCGTTATCCAATTGCGCGCGATCCAGCTCGGCGGTGAAAAAACCTTTGCCGGGCGTTTTCCACAACGGGATTTCCTGCTGCAAATCGCCTTGAGTCTTGATGACGCAGATTTCCACCGGCGGCGCGCCGGGTAGCGCCTTGATAAGGCGCTCGACTTCATGGGCTTGCCAGAGGGCAAGCGCGGAGCCGCGTGTGCCGATACGTAAAGCCTTACTCACGGTTCACCTTCAGGTTGGAAGCGATAGCCCACGCCGCGCACGGTCAGGAAGTGCCGTGGGTTATGGGGTTCGCGTTCGAAAATCTTGCGCAGGCGCAGGATGAAATTATCGACCGTGCGTGTGGACGGGTACACCTCGTAACCCCACACCTTTTCCAGCAAGTCGTCGCGGGTGACGACTTCGCCGGGATGCTCGGCCAAGACCTTCAGGATCATAGCTTCTTTTTCGGTCAGGTCATGAGTGGTGCCGTCCCAGGAGTGGGCCTGGAAGGTGCGGAAATTGGCTTCATTGCCGGCAAAGGCCAGCGTCGTGCCCGTGGCGGGGCGCGCCAATGAACTTTTGAACCATTCCCAGCGGCGCAAGATCGCGCGGATACGGAGCAGGAATTCATCCAGATGAAACGGCTTCGTGAGGTAATCGTCGCCACCGGCTTCAAGGCCGCGCACGCGGTCTTGCGGATCGCCGCGCGCGGTTAAAAACAAGACTGGCGTGCTTTTGCCGCCTGCGCGCAACGCACGGCAAACTTCGAAGCCGTCCATATGCGGCAACATGACATCGAGCACTAAGAGGTCGTAATCACTCGCCAGCGCCATATCCAAGCCACGCTGGCCGTCATGGGCGGTATCGGCGCTGTAACCTTCGGCCCGCATATTCTCGGCCATGCCTTCGGCCAAGTGGAGATCGTCTTCCACCACCAGAATACGGCTCGCGCTCACCTCACTCATCGCACTCAACTTTCCTGTGCAGCGGGCCAGGTCACGGTGAAGGTGGCACCTTTGCCGGCGCCGTCACTGTGAGCCTTCACATCGCCGTCCTCGAAATGCATGAACCGCTGGACAATGAATAGCCCTAAACCGGTTCCGGCGGCATCGCGGCCGCCGTGATTATCGATACGAAAGAACTTTTCGAACAGCTTCGGTCCCTGGCCCGGCTCGAAGCCGATGCCGGTGTCGGTGATTTGCAACTCCGCTTCGCCGCCAGTATTCCGCCCACGAATGGTTACCGTACCACCGCTCTTAGGTTTCATGGCCGACATCGCATTCTCGATCAGATTGCGTAGCACACCGTCCACAGCAAGCGGATCGGCGCGCACTTCAAGACCAACGGGGATATCGACATTGAACACCACGTTCTCGCGCCGCGCGATGTCTTCCAAAGTCGCGACCACATGGCGCACCGCTTCGGCGAGTACAAGGCGATCCTTGCTCAACTGGACCCGGCCGCGATCAAGCCGCGCGCTGTCGAGGATTTTAGAGACCATATTCTCCATACGCCGCAGGTCATCAAGCATACGCGTGGAGAGTTGCTGAAAGCGCTCCGGCGACACTTGGCGCATCACCATGGTTTCCAGAGACAGCTGGAGACTGGCGATGGGCGTCTTGAATTGGTGCGACACCATAGCGAGGAAATTGTCCTGCTTGCGCCGAATTTCCTTCTCGCTGCTAAGCCCGCGCCACAACACCGCGATGGCCAGCGCCTGCACCAACAGGAAGAAACCGCTTTCCCAGGCATATTGCGTAATGTGGCGCGACTGCGCATCTTGCAGGGCATCGAGCGCTTCGGGCCGCAGCGTGACGGCACCGCTCTCCACCTGCGTATGCGGGAACATGCCGGTGATCTCTTCAGCGCCTACGCCCAAAGCCGCCATACGGTTTGCCGCGGCGAGGTCGAAGTTATAAAGCGTGCGGATCTGATTGGCGTGACTCTCGGCATAGGTGCGCTGATCGACGAACCACCACACCACCTGGGCGACCGAAAACACCTGCAAGAATATGATCGCCATATGCAGGAGCCGGGTCGGATCAATGTGAAGGCGGAGCGTCATGTTTTTAGATCAGGCAGCCGTCGCGGTGATGGAATCGCGCAAGGTCGTGGCGAATTTTGCCATATCCGCGGGCGTGTGAGCGAGGGACAGAAACAGAACTTCGAAAGCCGAGGGCGGGATGTAAACGCCACGATCGAGCATCGCATGGAAAAGCGGGCTGAAACGCGCGCCGGCATTCTGATCGAGGGTTTCGGCAGAACGCGGTGCAGCGCCCTTCTGGAACGACAGCCAGAAGATCGAGCCCACGCGCGTCATGGTCCAGGGCAAGTCCACGCCGGTTAAAGCCGCCGTGACTTCTTTCTCCAGCAACACGCCTTTTTCTTCCAGCTGGGTCCAGCCCTTTTCGCGCTCAAGAATACGCAAGGTCGCAAGGCCCGCCGCCATAGCCACGGGATTTCCTGACAAAGTGCCGGCCTGATAAACCGGACCCGCTGGCGCGATATGCTGCATCAAGTGCGCCGAGCCGCCGTTGGCGCCGACAGGCAGACCGCCGCCGATGATCTTGCCGAAAGTCGCAAGATCCGGCGTGATGCCGTAGTACTCAGCAGCGCCGCCTTTAGCGACGCGGAAACCCGAAATCACCTCGTCGAAAATGAGCAGTGCGCCGCTTTCGCGCGTCAGGCGGCGCAATGTCAGGAGGAACTCTTTCCGCTGCAAGAGCAGGCCGTTGTTGGCCGGAATCGGCTCGATAATGACAGCGGCGATGCGGCTGCCTTCAGCGGCAAACAACGCCTTGAGTTTTTCTTCATCATCCAGCGGCAGCACAGTCGTAAGTGCCGCGAAGGCTTTAGGAACACCGGCGGACGACGGCTGACCCGCTGTCACGAGGCCCGAACCCGCGGCAACTAACAGATGATCGGCATGGCCGTGATAGCAGCCGGAGAATTTAACGATGATATCGCGGCCTGTCGCACCGCGCGCGAGACGGATCGCGCTCATGGTGGCTTCGGAGCCAGACGACACAAAACGCACCTGCTCCAAGCCGGGATACGACGCGACCACGGCTTCGGCCAATTCAACTTCGGCGCGGCAAGGTGCGCCAAAGGTCGTGCCCAACGCAGCTTTGTTCTGAATCACTTCGATGACTTCGGGATGGCAATGACCGAGGATCAAAGGGCCCCAGGAGTTCATGAAGTCGAGATAGCGGTTACCTTCCTCGTCGACCACAAAAGCGCCTTCGCCGCGCGACATGAATCGCGGTGTGCCGCCGACGGCCTGAAAAGCGCGCACGGGTGAATTGACGCCGCCGGGAATGACGCGCCGCGCGCGTTCAAAAAGTTCGGCGTTGGTATCTTTGGTCACGAGCGTTTCTCCTTTGGTGTCTCCTTCGGCGCGCGGTCATTGTCGCTGGACAGCGCATCTTCGACGCCGGCGAGATAAGCTTGCACGGCTTCTGGTCCCGCTTCCGCAGCCAGCGCGCGCAAGCCTTTAATGGGCGTATGGGCCAAACGGCGGGCAAAACCTTCGGCCCATTGACGCAAAGCTTCGTCGTCGCCATTGCCGTTACGTGGCAAACGCCGCAGGCTTTCCACAGCGGCGAGTTGATATTGCGTCGTGAGGCGCTGCAAGAGCGGCGCGGCCTCGCGGATGGCGTATTCGCTGCGCAGGCGTTCCAAATGTTCGTCGATCACAACGCGCGCAGACGCGAGCTGGCCCAACTTCGCTGCCCTGCCTGAGGCCGCATCGGCGATGACTTCGTCCATACCGACGCGGTGTAGGCCTACGGCATCGGCGCCTTCCGGATCGACGTTGGGCGGAACGCCCAAATCGATCAGCAACGGATTGCGGCCCGACGCCGCGAGCTTCGTCAACAGCGCACGATCCAGCACCGGCTCGGCGCCGCCTACAGCGGTGATGATCACATCGAACCCGGTGGGGTCGCTTTTAAAAGCTTCCAGGCTCAGCGACTGGGCTTTGACTTCAGTGGCGAACTCTTCGGCGGATTCCAGCGTGCGATTGACGATCACCATGGCGCGGCCTTGCGAGGCGAAGGTCCGCACGCAATGGCGCGTCATTGGCGAAACACCGACAAGGGCGATGCGGCTGTCACGCTCGGCGATATGTTCAATCGCCCGTTTGACGGCGTAGTTAGCGAGGGAGTCTGCGTTGCCGGGGCGCGCAGCTTGTTGATGCACTTCTTGTGCGGCGCGTAAGGCCTCCCCAAAAATATAGTCGAGCTGCGGGCCGCAGGTGCCGGCGTTGCGCGCCGTGGTCCAGGCGCCGCGCACCTGGGCATAGATTTCGCGCTCGCCGGCTTGCGCCGAGTCCAGACCGGACGCCACCAAAAACAGGTGTTCAACCGCGCCCTCGTCGGTCCAGGCGCGAAAGATCCGCTTGGTTTCGGTTTCCGGCATCGGTGTGGGGGCCAGCAATTGACCGAGTTTGTAGCGGCAGGACTGCACCGCCAGTGGGCTATCGCCGGCCAGCACGAACTCGACACGGTTACAGGTGCCGATATAGGCCAGTTCCTGCGCTCCGATCTTCTCGGCCAACGCCGGCAGGCGCGCGGCGATCTGGTCCTTCGGCAGGGCGATCTGACCCAGCCGCTCCACGCCGGCGGTCTTATAAGATGCGCCTATGAGTGCGAATCGATTCATGCCGGGTCGATAACACAGCCGTCCTTAAGGAATGTCACGGCCATGTCACAGGACTTATGCACGACAGCAAATTTGCGGCTTTCCGGCTTGCACAAGCCTGTGGCATATCCGCGCGAGACGAATGTGAAAAAGGAAATGCCGTGACCGACAGCCGTTTGGCGATCGTGGTCTTTAATCTCGGCGGGCCCGACAGCCCGAAAGCCGTGCGGCCATTCCTGTTCAATCTGTTCAACGATCCCTTCATCATTCCGCTGCCGAGTCCATTACGCTGGCTGTTCGCGACCACCATCTCGACCCTTCGGGCAAAAAAGTCGCGCGGCTATTATGAACGCCTGGGCGGAAAGTCCGTGCTGTTGCCCGAAACCGAAGCGCAGGCTGCGGCACTCCAAGAAGCGGCGAAGCCTTACGCGCAAGACGCGCGCGTTTTCATCTTGATGCGCTATTGGCACCCGATGGCGCGAGAGGTCGTGGCGGATCTCAAAGCCTACAATCCAACCCGCGTCGTTGTGCTTCCGCTCTATCCGCAGTTCTCGACCACTACCACCGGCACTACCCTCGCGGTGTTAGCGAAGGAAGCCAAACGCCAGTCCTTCACAACGCCGATGGAAGTGTTGTGCTGCTATCCTACCGCGGAAGGTCTGGTTGCGCCGATTGCCGATAAATTGCGCGCCGCTCACGACGCGGCGAAAGCGCACGGCCGCCCACGCATATTGTTTTCGGCCCACGGCCTGCCGGAGAAAACCATCGCCGGCGGCGATCCTTACGAATGGCAAGTCGCGCAATCGACGGAAGCGATTGTCGCCCGCATGGGCTTGGCCGATCTCGATTGGAAAATCTGCTATCAGAGCCGCGTCACACCCGTGAAATGGTTGGGCCCGCCGGTCGAAAGCGAAATCCGCCGCGCCGGCGCGGATCGTGTGCCGCTGATCATTGTGCCAATTTCCTTTGTTTCCGAGCATGTGGAAACACTGGTGGAATTGGATGAAACTATGCGCGATCTCGCAGCAGCCTCTGGCGTGCCGCATTTCTCGCGCCTCGCCGCTGTGCGCACCGACACCGTCTTCATCAAAGCCTTGGCCGGCTTCACGGAATTTCTGCGCAATAAACATACGCCCTGTTCGGCTACAGGCGTGCGGATTTGTCCTGCCAAATTCGGACAATGCCCGCACGCTGCCTAAACGGATGAAAATTTTGGTGGTGGCCGGGCCATTCTTCTCGCGTGTACGTTAGCTCCATAAGCTCACAGCAGAGGTGCATCCATGGCCTCCACCATCAAAACCGAAGACATTCTGTATCGCGATGGACCGCTCAATCTGAACGGCTTCGCGGCTTATGAAGACGGCCGCTCCGACAGACGCCCCGGCGTTCTCGTGGTGCATGAGGCCTGGGGCCTCGGCGAGCATGCCATCGAGCGCGCGAAAATGCTGGCCAGCCTCGGCTATGTCGCCTTCGCCGCCGATATGTTCGGCGACCGGCGTCAGGTCACGAAACGCGAAGAAGCCATGGCCTTGATCGGCGATCTGCGCGCGCATCCACCGAAACTGCGGGCGCGCATACGCGCCGCACTGACAGCGCTCTCGGACATGCCCCAGGTGGATTCAAGCCGCCTTGGAGCCATCGGCTTTTGTTTCGGCGGCATGACGGTACTTGAGCTTGCCCGTGACGGCGCCGATGTTGCCGGTGTGGTGAGTTTCCACGGCGGCCTAGAGACGCAAATGCCTGCCGTCGCCGGTGAGGTGAAGGCGCGCATTTTGGTGTGTAACGGTGCCGACGACCCCATGATCCCGCCTAAGCAAGTAGAAGCTTTTGAGGACGAGATGAAAAAAGCCAACGCCGACGCCCGCGTGATCAACTATCCCGGTGCCGTGCATGGCTTCACCAATCACAAGGCCGATGGCTCAATCGCCCCGGGAATTCTCTACAATAAAAGCGCCGACGAGCAGTCCTGGGCCGCCATGCGCGCGTTTTTAGGCGAGATCTTGGGGGAATAGCCGGACTTGATTCCAGCGATCAACCCATTGATATAAATGCCTATTTCTATAAGTCTGTCGCACCACCATTGACGGGCTCGCTGCTGTGGATCACATAGACGCGCATGAACGCCGTCACCACCACACCTAAGCCGCTGTTTTCCTACCGCAAGTACTGGGCCGAGCGCTTGGGGACTGCGCCGTTCCTGCCTATGTCGCGCGCCGAGATGGACGAGTTGGGCTGGGATTCCTGCGACGTCATTTTGGTGACCGGCGACGCCTATGTGGACCATCCGAGCTTTGGCATGGCGATCATCGGCCGCCTCCTCGAAGCGCAAGGTTTCCGCGTCGGCATCATCGCGCAGCCGGATTGGCAAAGCGCCGACGCCTTTGCAGCGTTGGGACGCCCCAATCTTTATTTTGGCGTCACCGGCGGCAACATGGATTCGATGGTCAACCGCTACACCGCCGACAAACGTCTGCGCCACAACGACAGCTACACGCCCGGCGGCGAAGGCGGCAAACGCCCGGACCGCTCGGTCATTGTTTATGCGCAGCGCTGCCGCGAGGCTTTCAAAGACGTTCCGATTGTTCTCGGCGGCATCGAGAGTTCGCTGCGGCGCATCGCGCATTACGATTACTGGTCCGATAAAGTCCGCCGCTCGATCCTGGTCGATGCCAAAGCCGACATCCTGCTTTACGGAAATGCCGAGCGCGCGATTGTCGAAGTCACCCACCGCATGGCCAAAGGCGCCAAAGCGACCGACCTTGATGACGTGCGCGGTGTGGCGCTCTTAAAACCGGCGGTGCCAGAAGGTTGGACCGAACTTCACGCCGACGATCTCGATAGCAGTGACGAAGGCGCGCGCGCCGCCGGTCCCATGGCGGTGATCCGCCTGCCCGCTTTCGAACAGGTGGAAAGCGACAGAGAATCCTACGCCCGCGCAAGCCGCGTGCTGCACCGGGAAAGCAATCCCGGCAATGCGCGCCCGCTCGTACAGAAACATGGCGACCGCGAATTGTGGGTTACGCCGCCGCCGATCCCACTGACCACGCCCGAGATGGACGGTGTTTACGAGCTGCCTTATGCGCGCGGACCGCACCCGTCTTACGGCGAAGCGAAGATTCCCGCC
>CAITZE010000051.1 GCA_903896775.1 uncultured bacterium | reverse complement strand
ATGATCGAGGAGAAGCTGGCCAATTCGGACTCACTTGTCCGCACGCTGCTTCACATGTTGAGCAATAGACTGAGGATGGGCCACGAAGCCTACGCGCCTAAAGGCCGGAACATCGTCGACGCCGTACGCGAAATGAAGGAACAGGCCCGTTACATCCAAAGCCAGATCGATTCCGGCTCACCGCAACGGAAGAAAGACGGAGCGGTCGCTGCCAAAAAGATGGCGGATGTGACTGACGCCATCGTCAAATTGGTCGAAAGCGTACCCGATCTCGACCGCCGCACGCCCGCCATGCCCACCGAAAAGGATTTGGCGGATTAAATCGCCGGTTGGACTGACCGGCCCAGCTTCCGCCGGATTTCTTACAATCCTGTAATTCCTAGGATTTTTGGCTTTTCTGCAGGCTTGCGCCGCCGCGCAGGCCAGCCTACTTTCTGGCCCGCCGCGCAACTTGGCCCTAAATCAATGGCCTAGCGGCGATATGAAGTGCAGTGGGGGAACGCAGCATGACGATCATGGTCGAAATCGACCACCTTTCGAAGTCCTTCGGCGATTTTCGCGCCGTTCAGGATATCAACCTCACCGTAAGCAAAGGCGAAGTGCTGGGCTTTTTGGGCCCCAACGGCGCCGGCAAGACTACGACTATGCGCATGATCGCCGGCTATCTGACGCCGACGGCGGGTACTGCGCGGATTTGCGGTCACGATGTGGTCACTTCACCTCGCGAGGTTAAAAGCGTCATCGGCTATATGCCGGAAGGCTCGCCGTCCTACGAAGATATGTCGGTCGCGGGCTTCTTGAAATTCATCGCCGAAATCCGCGGATTTTCCGGCGCCGAGCGCGATGCACGCATTGCGAAGGTCGCCAGGCGTCTGGACATCACCGACATGCTCGAACGGCCCATCGGTGTGCTGTCCAAGGGTTACCGCCGCCGCGTTGGCCTGGCGCAGAGCATTCTGCACGATCCGCCGGTGTTGCTGCTGGACGAACCCACCGACGGTCTCGATCCTAATCAGAAGCATCATGTACGTGGATTGATCGCCGAAATGGCGACTGAAAAAGCCATCATCATTTCAACGCATATCTTGGAAGAGGTCGAAGCGGTCTGCACCCGCGCGGTCATTATCGGCCGTGGCAAAGTTCTGGCCGACGGCACCGCCAAGGATTTGCTCGCGCGCTTGCCCGATCACACGGCGGTCTGTCTGGTTCTGCCAGTTGCTGCTGCACCGGCGGCGGCGACGTTCTTCCGCAGCCATCCGTCGGTTGCAGCCGTATTCGAAACGCCGGACGATCAGGGCCGCTCCAAACTCCGTCTCACGCCCAAGCCGGGCGGCATCAAGTTGGAAGACATAGCTGCAGCTGCACGCGCGCAAAATTTCCCGGTCGTGGAAATCTATCAGGACGGCGGCAATCTCGACGACGCTTTCCGGTTGATCACGACAGGGGGCGTTGCGCACGCCGCGGCGTAACCGCTCAGCGTTTGCACGGATATCTCCAAGTCATTCTCTAAAGGCAATTTCATGCGTCACATATGGATCATCACCAAGCGCGAATTAGCCGCCTATTTCTCGACGCCGGTGGCCTTCGTGTTCATCGCCATCTTCGTGGCTCTGACCGGCGCGCTGACGTTCTATATCGGGCGCTTCTTCGATCTCGATCAGGCGACGCTGGATGGTTTCTTTGGCTATCATCCGTGGCTCTATCTACTGCTGGTACCGGCCGTGTCGATGCGGTTATGGGCAGAAGAACGCAAATCGGGCACCATCGAACAGCTTCTGACGCTGCCGGTGACGACGACGCAAGCGGTGCTCGGCAAATTTCTGGCCGCCTGGTTGTTCTGCGGCATTGCGCTCGCGTTGACGACGCCGATGTGGGTAACCGTCAACATCTTGGGCCAGCCAGATAACGGCGCCATCGCGGTGGGTTATTTCGGAAGTTTCCTTTTGGCAGGCTCGTTCCTGGCCATCGGCATTTGCATGTCGGCGCTGACACGCAATCAGATCATCGCTTTCATCGCCGGCGCGATTGTCTGTTTCCTGTTCACGATGAGCGGCCTTGACCTTGTGCTGAACGTCTTCCGCGGCTGGGCACCGTCGTCGATTGTTGAGACCGTTGCGTCATTTAGCTTCCTGTTGCGCTTCCAGTCATTGACGCGCGGTGTGATCGAACTGAGGGATATCGTGTTCCTGACGTCGCTGACAGCCTTCTGGTTGTTCGCGACAGTGCTGTTCGTTGACGCCAAGAAAGCGGGCTGAGGAAATTCACATGAACAACCGTATGGATAAAACCAAACTAGCGCTGATCTCCGTCGCGGTCGGAGCGCTGCTGTTTGTGTCGGTTAACATTATTTCCAACAATTGGTTCTCCCATCTGCGTGCGGATTTCACCGAGGGGCGGTCGTACACCACCTCGTCGCAGATCAAGCCGATCTTCGAGAACATCAACGAACCCATTGTCGTCAGGCTTTATTTCTCGCAGGCTTTGGGCGAGATCAGCCCGCGTCACGGCGCGTATTACCAGCGCGTGCGCGATTTGCTGCAGCAGTATGCCAAACTGGCAAAGGGCAACATCAAGATCGAGCTGTATAACCCGGCGCCGTTCTCGGATGTGGAAGACCGCGCCGTTGGCTTCGGCCTGCAAGCCGTACCGCTCAATCAGAACGGTGAAACTGGGTACTTCGGTTTAGCAGCCACAAATTCCACCGACGATCAGCAAATAATTCCGTTCTTCTCGCTCGATCGTGAGAAGTTCTTGGAATACGACCT
>CAITZE010000050.1 GCA_903896775.1 uncultured bacterium | reverse complement strand
TCTGCCACGAGACTTACAAGAACCAAGCCGGCGAATGGGTCTCGCCCGACGAAATCGAAAAGCGCGACGGCAAAGCCTTCTTCATCGGCACCGGCACCGAAGTGGCGGTCGGCGCTTCTGAAAAGATGTCAAAATCCCGCAAGAACGTGATTGCGCCGGAAAGCATTATTGCCGATTACGGCGCCGACACGATCCGCTGGTTCATGCTGTCGGACACGCCGCCCGAACGCGACATCGAATGGACCGACGCCGGAGCCGAAGGCTGCTGGCGTTTCGTGCAACGCATCCACCGGCTGGTGACGGAGGCCGCCGGGCTGGCGCCGCCGGGCACCCCGGTCAGCGCCGATGATGCCGCCTCCAAGACGCTGCGCCAGTCCACGCACAAGGCCATCGCCGCCGTCACCGACCATCTCGATGGACTGCGCTTCAACAGCGCCGTGGCCCAACTCTACATGCTGGCCAATGCCGTCGGGGACGGCGCCGCCGCCAACCCAGCCGTCCGCCGTGAGGCGCTGGAGGCGCTGGTCCTGCTGTCGGCGCCGATGATGCCGCATCTGGCCGAAACCTGCTGGGCCGCCCTGGGCCACACCGCGCTGGTGGTGCAAACCGCCTGGCCCAAACACGATCCCGCCTTGCTGGAATCCGATACCGTTACCTATCCGGTGCAAGTCAACGGAAAGCTGCGCGTCTCCTTTGAGATTGAAAAAAATGCCGGCAAAGAAGCCGTCGAGAGCCGTGCTCTGGGATTGGAAGAGGTGAAACGCGCTTTGGATGGCAAGGCGCCGAAAAAAATCATCGTGGTGCCGGGCAGAATCGTTAATATCGTCGCATGAAAATAGTCGCCGCCCTGATGCTCGCCTTCATGCTCGCGGGCTGTGGTTTTCACCCCTTGTATGGCGCGGGCCTGGCGCCGCAACTGGCGACCATTTATGTCGATCCCATGGCCGAGCGCGATGGTTATGAGTTGCGCAACACGCTGATCGACCTGCTGGGTTCCAACGGGAGGCAGGCGGGCAAGGCCTATCACCTCACCATCACCCTGAAAGAAGGCAAAGAGGGCGTGGCGCTGCAGAACGACGCCACCATCACCCGCTACAATGACACCATCGCGGCCAGCTATGTTCTCACCGATCTGAACGGCAAACCCGTGACCCAGGGCAGCCAGACCAGCCTGTCGGCTTACAATGTCGCCAATTCGCCCTATGCCACCCTGGAAGCGCAGCAGGATGCCGACAAACGCGCCGCGCAAGATATTGCCGAGCGCATCCGGCTCGACCTCGCCGCGTTCTTCCGGCAGCGCAAATGATCGTCAAGAGCCTTGAGGCCGATCGTTTCGTCGCCGCGCCGCCCAAGTTGCTGCAAGCCGCCCTGATGTTCGGGCCGGATGCCGGCCTGGTGCAGGAGCGTGCTGAAACTTTGCTGAAGACCGTGGTCAGCGATCTCAGCGACCCTTTCAATTCCGTCGATTTGTCCGAGAAGACGCTGCTTGATGACAAGGCGCGCCTGTTCGACGAGGCGGCGGCAATCTCGATGATGGGCGGGCGGCGCGTCATCCGGGTCC
>CAITZE010000049.1 GCA_903896775.1 uncultured bacterium | reverse complement strand
GTCGTGGGCTTTTGTGCGCGTGGCTCCGACGCGCGCGGACGCCATATTCCGAAAAACGCAGTTCGTCTCGGCATCGCTTTATGCGCTGGGTCATGGAGGGAACGATGCCCAGAAGACGATGGGCATTATCACCGCATTGTTGTTCGCGCACGGTGAGCTTTCCGGCGAATTCCACGTGCCGTTTTGGGTGATTATCAGCTGCAACGCGGCCATGGCGCTTGGCACCCTGCTCGGCGGTTGGCGCATCATTCACACGATGGGCTCGCGCATCACGCATCTCTCGCCGATGCAAGGTGTGTGCGCCGAAACAGCGGGATCGATAACCCTGTTCGTTGCAACAGCTCTTGGCGTTCCGGTGTCGACCACGCAAACCATTACCGGCGCGATTGTCGGTGTGGGTGCGGCACGGCGTGCCAACGCGGTACGGTGGGGCGTCGCCCGCGAGATTGTGATTGCCTGGGTCATCACGATGCCGGCCGCGGCCGTCATCGGCGCTTTCTTCAGTTGGATCGGCAGCTTTATTTTTTAATGCCGTCCGCTGTCCAGTTGCTGCGGGCCGGGATGCGCCCAATGCCTGGGAGCGTAACGGCAAGACCCAATGGATCAACACCAAAGGTCAAACCAAGCACATTGACCTCAAGCCCTTCCTTGCCGGCTGCCAGCACACCGAACAGTCCGGCGATGGACATTTGAAATCCGGTGCCGCTCGGCGCCGAAGTTACAACATGCCACCCAACGAAGTCCTTTCCGAAAGCGTTGCCGGGCAGAGCGAGTTTGAGTTCAGGAATTTCGCGCGCCACATGGGCGATGAAGGTATTGCTGTTAGGTCCGGGCCAGACCTGATAGCTGCGCGGATAGGGATAACTCGCGACGGCCGCGGGCAGGGTGGCAATGATCTTCTCGGCCTCAGCGCCACGGATATCCTGCAAAAGCATGGGCTCTGACCCGTACCATCGCTGATCCGGTGTCGTCGTCTCGGTCTCGCGGATGGCGGAGCGGTTGCCGCCGAGATTGAACCCAACCACCTCATAGCGCCGGTACTGCGATGCGCCGCTCGGCTTGGCCGCAATCCAGCAATGAACCGCAACGGCGCCGCGCCAGCCAAAGGTACGCGCGGCATAAGCTTGAACCACAGCGGGCTCGTAATCGGCAGGGTTTGGCGCCCAGCCCATTGGCGCGGTACTGGCTGTGCGCCAGTCCTGAGCCCGTGCATTGGGATCGACAACAAACCGCAGGAGAGGTCCGGCTAAAGCGAGGCCGAATGTCACGCCGCCTAAGATTCTGAGAAATTTCCTCAAACGCGCTCCCAAAGCCTAAGTTGAATATCCGCGCCGCACTTCGCGTCCAATTTTACACAAAGTGTGCCGGTTTAGTGTAAGCTGAAACACATAGATGCTTTAAATACAGGAGTTCTTCGGTCGCGGAGCGGGAGGCCTGCGGCACGGATAATCGAGATTGCATGGCACTTGTCTCAGACAATAAGGATCGCACGGCGCTGGCCGGCCTCCGTTTTTTAGTCGTCGACGACCACTCCTACATGATCGATGTCATCTGCGAGATTTTGCGGCACTACAGCGCCGCGGAAACGCTGCGTGCGGAAAGCGTCGACGTGGCGCTTGCGCGTATCAGCCCGCGCCAGACGTTTGATTGCATCATCTGCGATTTCAATATGAAGCCGGTCAACGGTTTAAAATTCCTGCAGATCATTCGCGCGGGCCATCGGGCCGACATCGCGCGGGATCAGAAGTTTGTGCTGCTGACAGGTCACGGGGATATGCAGGTTGTTAAAACCGCGAAGGCCTTGGATGTCAGTGGTTATGTGGTGAAACCGGTCGCCGCGGATACGTTCGTAAAGACAGTGGTAAGAGCACTGGCTACCAAGGTAACGCTACGACCTGCGGGCGACTACGAACATGTGCCCACCCAGGAGCTGGCACGTTTTCAGTAACGCGCTCTACTCGGTATCTTCGTTGAGATACGAGACGACGTAGGCCAAGCCAGAGGCTGTGGCGACGAACGAAATGGCCAACCACGCCATAACGCCGGGAGTGAGAACAACATATACCTGCATGGTGCGGTATCCTTGGTGAGGGCCGATCCATCAATAAACGCCGTTTTTTGGGGAAAAGTTCCCACACGCGGTAATTTCGCAAGGTTCTCAAAGCGGCCCGCCGGGGTATCT
>CAITZE010000048.1 GCA_903896775.1 uncultured bacterium | reverse complement strand
GTATAAAGCCGACAAAGACGTGCAAGCGATTGTCGACGACGTGGCGGAAAAAAATCTACCGCTCTATGAGGTGACCGCCGACGACGGTATTACGCACACCATCTGGCGTGTGGATGACGCTGCGGCGATTGATCGTTTGACGACGCTCGTTGACGCCATGGATGCGCTTTATATCGCCGACGGTCATCACCGTTCAGCGGCGGCATCTCGAGTTGCGGCGGCGCGTCGCGGCAAAAGCAAAAGTGATTCCGCCGAGTATTTTCTTGCCGTGGCTTTCCCGCACGATCAAATGCGGATCTTCGACTACAACCGCGTGGTCAAGGATTTGAACGGCCTCGATAAGGACGCCTTCCTCGCGAAGGTGAAAGAGCGCTTTGACGTGACGCCGTCGCAAGGTCAGGCAAGGCCCGACAAAGCGACGCGCTTCGGCATGTATTTGGACGGCGCGTGGTATCGCCTCGACATTCATTCCAAGCTCATTCCGACGAGCGAGCCGGTGGCGAGCTTGGATGTGAGCCTGCTACAAGACAATCTCATCGCGCCGATTCTTGGCATCACAGATCCGCGCCGCGACAAACGCATCGACTTTGTCGGCGGCATTCGCGGCCTCAGGGAACTTGAGAACCGCGTCAAATCCGGCGAAATGAAAGTCGCCTTCGCGCTGCATCCCACGACATTGGTGCAGCTGATGGCGGTTGCCGATGCCGACCAGGTGATGCCGCCGAAGTCTACGTGGTTCGAGCCCAAGCTGGCCGACGGTCTTGTCAGTCACGTCATCGATTAATCCAAAGGCCGTAATTGTTGCCGGACCCACGGCTGCGGGGAAATCCGCGCTCGCGCTGGCGATTGCCGAAGAGTTCGATGGCATTCTCATCAATGCCGATAGCCAGCAGCGCTACGCAGACCTGCGCGTTCTGACCTCGCGCCCTTCAGTCGCCGATGAAGCGCGCGCGCCGCATCGTCTCTTCGGCGATCTGCAATCTCATGAGAGCGGCTCCGCAGCTGAGTGGGCACTCAAAGCAGCTGCTGAAATTCAAACAGCCGTCGCCGATAAAAAGCTACCCATTCTTGTCGGCGGCACCGGACTTTATTTCCGCGCGCTCACGGAGGGGCTGACCGAAATGCCCGCGGTGCCAGCGGAAACGCGCGCGGCGGCGAAGGCTTTGCTCGATGAAATTGGCAATGCGGCGTTTCATGCGCGCCTTGCCGAACGCGATTCGGTGACCGGCGCGCGGCTTAATCCCGGTGACACGCAGCGCATGTTGCGCGCCTGGGAAGTGTCAGAAGCTACAGGGAGGCCGCTCAGCGCCTGGCATGAATTGGCGCCAACGCCGCCGTTAGCCGCATCCTACTTCAGCATCCTGATGTTGCCGCCACGCGCCGAGCTCTATGCCACCTGCGACGCCCGCTTCGAGGCCATGGTCGCTGAAGGAGGGTTGGAAGAGGTGCGGGCTCTGCTGGATCGGGGAATCGCCTCCAATGCCGGGGCCGCCAAGGCTTTAGGGGTGCCGGACCTTGCTGCTTACCTTGAGGGCGAGGTAGACTTATCCACAGCTACAAACCTTGCCAAAATCGCCACTGCGGATTTCCAGGCGGTCATGGCTTGACCTCTTCGACGACATCGACGACGCGGTCTGCCGCGACGTTGGCGAGTTGCTGGACACTTCCGCCCGGCCAGCGGATCTCGATTTTCTCCGCCGCCCGATTGGCGCCCAGGCCGAAGCGGACCAGCGGTTCGCTGGAACAGGCGTAGCCGACCGTGGTGGAGGCCAGGTTGTACAG
>CAITZE010000047.1 GCA_903896775.1 uncultured bacterium | reverse complement strand
TAACTTCACCTCTTGG
The DNA here is from genome assembly GCA_903896775.1 of uncultured bacterium. Lineage (GTDB taxonomy): Bacteria > Pseudomonadota > Alphaproteobacteria > Rhodospirillales > Rhodospirillaceae > SHVO01. The sequence goes on along the minus strand of CAITZE010000047.1, from coordinate 3,540 downwards.
CGGGACGGGCCGAAGACAACGACCTCTTTAGGCGGAAAACCGTTGCCGTGCCCAATGATTCCGCTCAGGTGCTTGGCTTCATCCCAAACGAAGTTAGTATCGACAAAGGCCCACGCCGGCTGTTTGGGAAGGCGACGTTTACTGCCGACAAGCCCTGCAATTTGAAAATGAGCGAGAGCCGCACGGGCTTGCTCTTCCCAATAATAATCGCAGAGATGAATATCATCGTGCATGAAAATCAGCACAGCCGGATCATGGCGCGAGGCCTCAATGGCGCGGTTGTAAATCGCCGGGAGGCCTTCGCTATTATCAGTCTGCAGATAGATATCCACGGACGGCATGTCCCGCAAAATCAGCGAGCGCCCCGTTGCAGTGTTCGCAAAAATCCCTCGCGCGATTCGCGCGTTGCAACCACGACTCTAATTTTGGAAGGTGCTGGCGCGTGAAGGGGTTCTGGCGAAGACATAATGAGCGACAATCAGCCCGGATTGCCTGGAAGCATGCGCTGAGCGATACGGTCCTTCTTGATGAAGTAATGATACAGCGCGCCCAACACATGTAAGGCGATAACGCCCAACAGCGCGTAGACCAGCCAGATATGAACATCGCCGGCGGTATGAGCCCACTTCATGCCCTTCTCGGCGAGCGGCGGTAAAGTTACGGCGCCGAACAATACCAAATCCCAGCCGCGAAAATTCGCCGCGGCCCAGCCCAACACGACGATGACCAGCAGCAAAAGATATAGTGTCCAATGTATTGCAAGCGCCGCGCGTTGCTCCCAGAGCGGCAACGAGGGTGGAAAGCCGACGGGGTGCGTGACGCGCCAGCCCAACCGCACCACGAGGAAAAACAAGATCGCCGCGCCGAGAGACAAATGCCAAGCGACCAAACCTTCGTTAGGCGTCTTGCCGCCGATATGGGGCATAAACTCGCCCACCAGGTATTGCGCCAGAAGTAGGAGAAAAAGAAGCCAGTGCAGGCTTTTGGAGACGGCACCATAATTACCGGCTCCCTCGGTTTTTGAACCCATGATTCTCCCCATTATTCGAATGCGCCACATGCGGTCCGAATCGCCGGTGAGCGAAATAACTAAACACGATCTCGTGCCCTATCGCAAGATCGTCAGCCTGATCGCGGCGCGGTGGCGGGGTGGTTTTTTATGGAAAAGCCGGTGGGTGTTGGTGGAGCTGAGCGGGATCGAACCGCTGACCTCGTCATTGCGAACGACGCGCTCTCCCAACTGAGCTACAGCCCCGCACCGACACCGGAACGCAGGAACCAGCACGCAAGGCTCCCGCAAAAGCGGGCGGAGAATGGGTCCAAAGTGGCGCGAAGTCAAGGCAGAGTGTAACATCTCGCGTGCACTCTAAGGGGCTGTTTTCGTAGTCGTTTTCACCTTTCGGCGACACCTTGCGCCAGCCCGTTTCGCTTAGTAGGGTAGTGAGAACGCAGACTATCGAGCAGGGAAGTTTGGACTGACTTCATGGGTAGCATTTTGATTCCGATCTTGCTGGTTCTGAGTAAGATCCTAGAACTGTACATGTATGCCGTTTTTATATGGGTCATTTTAAGTTGGCTTGTGGCGTTCAATATCGTTAACAGCCACAACCAAGTCGTGCGAACAATCGGACATGCATTAGATCAAATTATCGAGCCCGCCTTACGCCGCATTCGTCGCGTTATCCCACCCGCCGGCAATATGGATCTTTCTCCCATTGTTCTCGGCTTCACAATTTATCTCATCCAGTTGTACATAGGTATGTCCATAATCCCGGCACTGGCGTCCTAACGCCCATTGGCCTTCTTCCGTGCCGATCACCAGGGATTGCTAATTACCGCGCGCGTCTCGCCCAAGGCTTCCCGCACGAGCATCGTGGGTGTTATGCCGACGCCGGACGGCGAGGCACTCAAGATTGCCGTCACCGCGTCCGCCGATAAGGGCAAAGCCAATGCCGCCGCCACGGCGCTGTTGGCGAAAACTTTCGAGGTTGCTAAAAGCGACGTTGCGGTCGTGGCTGGCGAAACCGACCGCCGTAAAATCTTGCGCATTTCAGGCGACCCGGCCGCTCTGACCGTTATCGCTCAACAGTGGATAAAATCATGACCGCAGCAATCATCGACGGCAAAGAAGCTTCGGCGCGATTGAAGGGCGGCATCGCCAAAGCCGTTGCCGATCTCAAGGCGCGCTACAATGTGACACCGGGCCTTGCCACTGTTCTCGTCGGCGACGATCCGGCCAGCCACGTGTATGTCGCCAGCAAGCAGAAAACTGCCGTTGAACTCGGCATGGCCTCGTTTCAGCACGATCTCGCGGCCGATACCTCCGAGGCCGATCTTCTGGCGTTGGTGAGAAAACTCAACGCCGATCCGAACGTGAACGGCATCCTGGTGCAGATGCCGTTGCCCAAACATATCGATCAGGTGAGGGTCATCACCGCCATCGATCCGGCAAAAGATGTCGATGGTTTGCATCCGCAAAGTGCGGGGCGTCTTGTCGCTGGGGCGGATACGTTAGTTTCTTGCACGCCGCTGGGCTGCCTCATGCTGCTGAAGGACACTCTAGGCGATCTCACCGGCAAGAACGCCGTGGTCATTGGCCGCTCGATTCTCGTTGGCAAACCCGTCGCCATGCTGCTGTTAAATGAAAATTGCACTGTGACGATTGCACATTCGCGCACTAAGGACCTGCCGGCGGTCTGCCGTACGGCAGATATTCTTGTGGCTGCGGTGGGCAAGCTGGAGATGGTACGAGGCGATTGGATCAAGCCGGGCGCCACCGTGATCGACGTTGGCATCAATCCCTTACCCAGCACAGACGGCAAGCGCCGCTTGCGCGGGGATGTGAACTACGCCGACGCCTCTCAGGTGGCGAGCGCCATCACGCCCGTGCCGGGCGGCGTCGGGCCCATGACCATCGCGTGTCTTATGGTCAACACTTTGAAAGCCTGCTGCATGCAGCACGGTTTTAGCGACGTGAAGGTGCCAACGTCATTGCCGCCGCGCAATTAACCTTTAAAACTTGCTGAAGTCCGGCGTGCGTTTTTCAAAAAAGGCGTTGATGGCTTCTTTGAGTTCCGCCGATTGCAGTCGTTCCTCAAAGATTTTGCCTTCGAGTCCGATGCGCGCCACAACCTCATGCTTGTCGGCGTTAAGCAAGGCTTTGGTTGCGCGCAAAGCCGCCGGCGGTTTGGCGGCGAGTGCGGTGGCTTTTGCAGTTACAACAGTTTGCAGTTGATCCGCCGGCACGACGGCATTGAGAAGCCCAAGTTCATGGGCGGTTTCAGCATCGAAAACTTCGCCCAGCATCAACAACTCGGCGGCTTTGCGAGGACCCAGAAAACGGGCCAGCAGCAAGCTCGAGGCAAACTCTGGCACGAGGGCCAAATTCACAAAGGGCAGCTGGAACTTCGCCGTCGGCACGGCGTAGGCAAAATCACATTTTTTTGCGGCGACACATACGTCGGAGAAATGAGAGAAAGCATCAGGAGCGGCAGGGGCTCGGCAGTGGATCAAATTATCGGCAATTATGACGGAGAATGC
>CAITZE010000046.1 GCA_903896775.1 uncultured bacterium | reverse complement strand
CCTCTTGAAGCGAGATGGATTTGCAAGTATTGCTGCCGCCGTTGGCGCCGATCATCGCGCTGGAGGACGGACATGACTTTGAGGATGTTGGCGGGCCTTCGTGAGGTCGCAGATGAATTCGACGGTTTCATTCTCGATCTCTGGGGACTGGTGCATGATGGCGCTACCGCTTACGCGCCATCGGTGGACACCTTTCGCGGTTTGAAAGCCGCCGGTAAAAAGACTCTGCTACTTTCAAATGCGCCGCGCCGAGGTTATGTGCTGGTCGAAGCCATGACGCGTATGGGCATAGCGCGCGATCTTTATGGCGATGTTTTATCGTCCGGCGAAGCGACCCGCGAAGCTTTGATGACACGCACCGATCCGTTCTTTGCCGGTCTCGGTCGACGGCCTTATCATTTAGGGCCCGAGCGCGATCGCAGTATCTTCGATGACACAGGTTTGGACGTTGTGAGCGTGATCGCAGATGCAGATTTTGTCGTCAACACCGGCCCAGATGGTCTGGATAATGTCGTCGAAGATTACACGGACGTATTGACTGAGGCGCGTGCGCGCAACCTTCCCATGGTTTGCGCCAATCCCGATATGCTTGTGATCCGTGGCGGCCAGCCCGTCATTTGCGCAGGAGCTATCGCTAAGAGATACAAGACAATGGGTGGCATGATTGCTTATCGCGGCAAACCAGATCGTGCAGTCTACGATCTCGCGGTCACGCGCCTTGGTATCCCTGATCGAAAGCGTGTCGTCGTCGTCGGAGATGCGCTCGAAACCGATGTAAAAGGAGCCAACGCTGCCGGCTTGGCTTCGATCTGGTGTACCGGGGGCATTCACGCCGAAGCTTTGGGCGTGAATTACGGTGTGGCTGCAGATCCCGCCAAAGCCACAGCACTTGCGCAGCACGAAGGCCAAATGCCGAGCGCTGCGATCCCGGGCTTTATTTGGTAGAGTTTACGGCTGGAATTGCTCGGCGACGATACGTTCTTCGAGATTGTGTTCCGGATCGAACAGCAGACGCATGGACAAGGCGCGGTCCTCGCGCACGGTGACCTCAATAACGTCACGGACTTCGTCGCGGTCCGCGCAGGCGCTGACGGGACGTTTTTCCGGCTCAAGCATCACAAATTTGACGACGGCTGTATGCGGTAGAATAGCGCCGCGCCAACGGCGCGGACGGAAAGCGCTGATGGGTGTCAGCGCGAGCACGCTCGAACCCAGCGGCAACACCGGACCATGCACCGAAAGGTTATAGGCACTGGAGCCGGCGGGTGTGGAGACAAGCGCGCCGTCGCAGGCCAGCTCGCTCATGCGTTCTTTGCCGTCGATAAAGATTCTGATTTTCGCGGCTTGACGGGTTTGTCGCAGCATCGAGACTTCGTTGATCGCCACGGCTTCGTGCGTTTGCCCATCGCCCGTCACGGCAGTCATGCGTAAGGGATGCAGAACGACTTCGGTCGCGCGCTGTAGGCGTTCCTTTAAATTGTGTTCCTCATAGCGGTTCATGAGAAAGCCGACGGTGCCACGATGCATGCCGAAGATCGGGACTTTTGTTTCCATGTAGCTATGGACGGCTTCAAGCATGAATCCGTCGCCGCCGAGCGCGACAATAATGTCGGCTTCTTCCGGTTTGTGCTGGCCATAACGCCGGGTCAGCGCGGTCAAAGCTTCGCGCGCTGGATCGGCATCCGCAGCAACAAAAGCGACGCGGGAGAACGGCATAACGAAAGGTATCCTTGTAGGGGTAGGGAATCGCGGGGGAGTATATAGCAGCCGAGGCAGGACGCTAGATTGGCCTTTATCCGCCAATCTTTATCCCCCAGTGACGCTCATCGTGCGGTGGATGGCTGGGGATTTGTGGCGCCGGTCGATGATGAAATCGTTGCCCTTCGGTTTGCGCGCGATGGCCTCTTGAATTGCCTCGCTCAGAAGTCCGTCATCTTTACTGGCGCGTAAAGGGCGCCGCAGGTCTGCGGCATCGTCCTGTCCTAGGCACATATAGAGCGTCCCTGTGCACGTCAGTCGCACACGATTGCAGGCCTCACAGAAATTGTGAGTCATGGGCGTGATGAAACCGATGCGTCCGCCGGTTTCGACGCAGCGGGTATAGCGTGCCGGACCACCGGTAACATCGGCGATGGGGCTCAGTGTCCAGCGCCGCTCAAGGCGAGCACGCACCATCGACAGCGGCAAGTATTGTGCGGTGCGGTCGCCGTCGATATCACCCATGGGCATGGTCTCGATGAATACCAAATCGAAACCTTCTGTGCCGCACCACGCCACAAGATCTTCGACTTCATCTTGGTTGACGCCGCGCATTGCCACAGTGTTGATCTTGATTTTCAGGCCTGCCGCTTTGGCGGCGCGAATGCCGTCCATGACCTGCGCATGATCACCCCAACGCGTGATTGCCTTGAAACGCACGGGATCCAAAGAATCGAGCGATATGTTGACCCGTTGCACACCGGCGGCGCGAAGAGCCTCCGCGTATTTAGCCAACTGTGTGCCATTTGTTGTCAGCGTCAGTTCTTCCAACGCGCCGGTTTTGAGATGGCGGCTTAAGCTCTCGAAGAGGCTGATAACGTTGCGCCGAACCAGGGGCTCGCCGCCGGTAATACGAAGTTTCTGTACGCCCCGAGCAACAAATGCGCTGCACAGGCGGTCCAGTTCTTCCAGCGACAACAGATCTTCTTTAGGCAAGAAGGTCATGTCCTCGGACATGCAGTAGACGCAGCGCAAATCGCACCGGTCGGTGACCGACACCCTCAAATAACGGACTACACGGCCGAAAGGGTCAATCAAGGCAGGTGGTGCGGGGGCGTCTTTCATGCGCGACGAATATAAGCCGTTTGTGTGGGCTTCCAAGACCGCCTGGGTCGGGCTCAATCGCGGCGTCGCGGCGGCGGCTCGTCTACAGTTTCCAGCGTAGCCGCGGCGAGGTTCATGGTGACTTTTCCGGCGTGCTCGAAGTTAACCGTAACGCGGTTGCCGATTGCGGATTGGACCTGCCCGAGGCCCCAATCAGGGCGATTCGGGTTCCGCACCAACATGCCAGGGGTTAAGTCCAGGTCCATGGATCGGCACCGTTCGCGCTATCCTGCTGTTGGTTCACAATTTTCCCCTTTTAGGTGCTTTTGACCCGAGTGTCGCCCGAGTAAGCTTTCACCCGTCAAAGGTGTTTGAAGTTTCGTTAAATCTCCTGCGGTAACTTCACATATCAGATTGAATAAACACATAAGATTCAAATGGTTAATTAAACCGAATTGAATCTGTATCGGGGAGCCGGAGACGGCTGGGAATGAGCGACACCGAATTGGAACTGGCGCAACTGCTTTGCACCCGGCTTTGCCACGATATGGCTGGGCCTGTCGGGGCCGTTGCCGCGGGTGTCGAGCTGATCGGGGGAGATCCCACCCAAGTCGATACCGAGACCTTAGGGTTAATTGGTAATAGTTCAGCCGCCGCAGCCCTTAAGCTGAAATTCATGCGGGTTGCCTTGGGTCTGGCGGGGGGCGCTGCGGGTGATCCCAAAGCCTTGCTGGACGGATACTTGGAAACTGTGGCCGGTCCGGCCGGCAAAACCGCCCTGACATGGCCCAGTTCTGAGGACCTGTCTGTGGCTGTGGCTACGCTTGGAGCCGGTTGGATCCAGATCATCCTTAATCTTTGTCTGCTGGGGCTTGAAACCCAACCCGGCACTCGGACGTTGTCTTTGCAGATCATGCATAGTCCAGATTTCAGCATTGCGGTCGATGTGCGCGGCGCGGAGGGTCGGGCGTCGTCCGTGCGCGACGAACTCATCGCCGCAGTCGCCGGGCGCGTGCCGCCCGCGCTCAGCGCTAAAACGGTGCATGGCAACCTTGCGGGCCGCATTGTGCGCGCCGCAGGCGGCAAAATCGAACTCGTGGCGTCTGGCAATGGTGTCATGGTGACCGCGGTTTTTCCAAAAACCGGAGCGCCGTCATGAAGCGGTGTTTGGTCGTCGACGACTCCCGTGTGATCCGGCGCGTGGCCTCGAAGATCATTCAAGATTTGGGCTTTGATGTCGATGAGGCCGAGAATGGGCGCAAGGCGCTGAATGCTTTGACCATCCGTATGCCCGACCTCATTTTGGTGGATTGGGATATGCCAGTCATGGACGGGCTGGAGTTCGCGCAACAGCTTCGCAAACTGCCCGGCGGCAATAAAGTTGTTGTGGTGTTCTGCACGACCGAAAACGACATACCGCATATCCGCCAGGCCCTCGATGCCGGCGCCGACGAATACATTATGAAACCATTCGACAGCGAAATTGTACGTTCGAAACTGATACTGCTGGGGCTACTTGGCTGATGCTGCCCGAAGACTTTGAACTCGCTGCGCGCTTTGTGAAGGACCGCTCTGGCCTCGTGCTGACGCGCGACAAAGTCTATCTGCTCGAAAATCGCTTGATGCCGGTGGTTCGCGACTTACGCCTTAAATCGGTCTCGGAGCTTCTCGCTGGAATCGCCTCCGGTGACGCAGCGCTGCAAACCACCGTCATAGATGCGATGATGGCCAAGGACACCGGCTTTTTCCGTGATTGGAAGCCATTCGTCCATTTCCGCACCGTGGTATTGCCGAATATCCGTGTCTCGCGCGGCATGAAGACCCGGTTTCGCATCCTGTCGGCTGGTGTCTCTACTGGGCAAGAAGCTCATTCCATTGCCATGACGATCCGCGATGTCTCGTCGTCTTTTCCGGGATGGCAGGTCGAGGTTATTGGGATCGATATCTCTGCGACGGCCATTGCCGCTGCGTCCAAGGGCATTTACAGCCAGTTCGATGTGCAGCGCGGATTGCCGGTTCGCACGTTGCTGCAATATTTCACCAAGCAGGAAGATGCCTGGGTTTTGAATGATGCCGTACGTGGCATGGTCAAGTGCCAGCCGTGGAACCTTTTGGACGATCTATTTTCGCTTGGACGTTTCGACGCCATTTTCTGCCGCAACGTGTTGGTCTATTTCGACCTCAAGACCAAGCTCGATGTTCTGCAAAAGCTCGCACGCCTTCTGGTGGATGATGGTGTTCTTTACCTCGGACTCAACGAAACAGTCACGGGCGTATCGAGTAACTTTCGCGCCGTCGATCCGGCGCTCGGGATCTACGCGGCCCATCGCGCTGATCGTCCGGCGTCGTTGTCACTAGCTGCAAAAGTAGATCTCTAGAATTTTCAATTAGTCCGGCTCGAAATCGGCAGAATAGTCGAGCTTCAGATCTTCGTGAAATTGCGATGTCATGGCCCGACGATATAGCACGCTATAGGGGATTGGGAATAACGAGCCGGTCGTATATGGCCCGCCATACAAAAAGGCCGGAGCGATAGCTCCGGCCT
>CAITZE010000045.1 GCA_903896775.1 uncultured bacterium | reverse complement strand
ATCTTCGCCCTTATACCAAATGTTGGGGCGAACGCCTAGACTCGCCTCTCCGCTAACCCCAGCCATCCAATCTTATCGGTTTTTATGAGAGCGGGGTTTGCCGCGGTCGTTCGCAGGTATTTTCCGCAGGCTTTTAACCAAGGCCTCTTTTAAATCCGTCGGCCGTCCATGCTTCTTGAGAAGATCGGCGAAAGCTTCATCGGCGAGTTCCTGCAATGTCGCCATTCTATCGCTGCCAAGCAGTTTCAAAGCGCTGAGGGTTGCCGCCTTTGCGCATGAAGGGGGTCGGCTTCTTACCTTTACCGGCGGTGATATCGGCCATAGCGCGGCCGGACGCTACCGAGCGGTCTTCCTCCAATATGTTATCGCCATCGTTTTCAACCGCGAACTTGTCGTCGTGTTTGATCAGCAGCCAGTTATTGCGCTTGTTGCCGTATTTGTCGGTGCGCATCCGTACGAGAACCCAGCTGCCTTTGAGGCGTTGCCCATCCAGGTTGAATTTGAGATTACCTTTGCGGATCATTTCCTCGGCAGAGTCAGAGGTTTCCGGTTCCCAGAAACCGCGGTCCCAAAGCTGGACAGTGCCACCACCGTATTGGCCTTTGGGAATCGTACCTTCGAAATCGCCATAATCGAGCGGATGGTCTTCGACCTCGACCGCGAGGCGTTTGACGTTTGGATCGAGCGACGGCCCTTTGGTCACCGCCCACGATTGAAAGACGCCGTCGAGTTCCAAGCGAAAGTCGTAGTGCAAATGCGAGGCCGCATGTTTTTGGATTACAAACCGCAGCCGGTTTGCGCGCGGCGTGGCGGCTCTACCGCTAGGCTCGGCGGTCTTCGTGAAATCGCGCTTAGCGCGATATTTGGCAAGTTTTGTTGGGGCCATGCACGGTCAAACGCCCTATAGCGGTTATCGTTCCGAAGCCGCGCTTTAAGCCCGCCGCTCGACCTGAAGCTGCCAAAGCGCCAGAGACGGCGTGACAAGCAACTCCATGGCCAAAGCGGCGATCATGGAGCCCGACGGCGATCCGATAACAATGACCGACAGCAGGCGGCCGATCCCGCCGATCAATACAATGCCCGTCAGAAGCCTAAACCGTCGCCCCTTTGTCTCGATCTGCGGAATAGTTGAGGCGTAAGCGATTCCGATTCCGAACAAGAGCCCCGAGAGATAACGAAAGTGGCTATCCAAACCGCGCGAAAAGGCAGCGACGGGGTCTACCATTGCTGGCCCCATAATCATGCCTGCGCCACCAGCTAGGAGCGGAACAAGGCAACAGACCGCGACGACAACTTGCAGCGCGCGTTTCTGGACGTCTTTCATGCAACCAGGAACCTCTTTGCGGCGCAACTCTGATCGCCGAATTAATCAGGCTTAACACCTACCTGACGCCGTTAGTTCCCGCGCGAGTTCTCATGACGGAACTTTGACCTGATCGCCACGTTGTTATTTGAGGCACGGTAGCATCGCGCATATGCTGTTTGAGCTTTATTCCGCCCCGTAACGGAGAGTTCCATGAGAAAAAATCTGGTAATGGCTTCCGCCTTGGCTTTGGTGTTAGGCACCGGTTTCACCTACTCGGCTTCCGCTATGTCGGTTTATGACTCCAACGCGCTGACCAGTTGCATGAGACTGACCCATGCTGCCTTCAAGCAGGATGCCGCCTGCCAAAGCTATATGCAGAAAAGAAACATCTCGAACGACGAGATGGACATGATGAAGACCTGCAAGGCCCAGCACATTGTTAAAACAGATCGTTGCATGCCGCTGGTTGAGAAATATTCCGACATCATGCTAGCGCCCGATGGCAGCCTTCTTAGCCCATTCGCAACGGACGTGAACGACCGCTAGAGCGCGCCGGGAAGGGTCTGCTTTAAAACTCCACCAATCCGCACCGGCTCCGCCCGTAGCGCGAGCCCGGTGCGGTCGTCGGTTTCCACATACACACCGCACAAGGTGCCCTCGCCCTCGGCGGGCTCTAATCGGTCTGTCGGCATCTTGGTTACGAAGCGCTGAGTCGCTGTGTGCTTTTTCATACCGATCACGGAATCGAAAGGGCCGCACATACCTGCGTCGCTTTGAAAGGCCGTGCCCCCCGGCATAATACGCGTATCAGCAGTAGGGATATGCGAGTGACTGCCTACGACCATCGAAGCACGACCATCTGCTATGTGGCCCAGCGCTCCCTTCTCGCTGCTTGCCTCCCCATGCACGTCCACAATGATGGCGTCGGCGGCGTCCCGGAGGGGGTGGTGTTCGAGGCATCCTTCGAGCGCCCGGAATGGGTCGTCGAGCGGGTCCATGAACAGTCGGCACATGACCTGAACCACGATCACCCGGCGGCCTTTGGCGGTGGTGAATAGACCCATGCCGCGACCGGGGGCTTCGGGGGGATAATTCAGCGGTCTTAAGAGGCGCGGTTCGGCAGAGATATAAGTGATGAT
>CAITZE010000044.1 GCA_903896775.1 uncultured bacterium | reverse complement strand
TCGACGTGGACGTGAAAACCGGCCTCAAGCCTGAGGAATTGCTGGCGATCATCAAGGACTATGACGGCCTAGCCATCCGCTCCAATACGAAAGTCACCGCTGACGTTCTGGCCGCTGCGCCGAATTTGAAAGTTGTCGGGCGAGCGGGCATCGGCGTCGATAACGTTGATGTCGAAGCTGCGACCGCGCGCGGCGTCGTAGTGATGAATACGCCCTTCGGCAATGCCATCACCACAGCCGAACACGCCATCTCCATGATGATGGCGCTGGCCCGCGACATTCCCACCGCCAGCGCATCGACCCACGCCGGCAAGTGGGAGAAGAACAAGTTCATGGGCGTCGAGCTGTACGGCAAGACGCTGGGCGTCATCGGCTGCGGCAATATCGGCTCCATCGTTGCCGATCGCGCGTTGGGCTTGAAGATGAAAGTGCTCGCCTTCGATCCATATCTGTCCGAAGAGCGCGCACGTGATCTTGGTGTCGAGAAAGCGGAATTAGATACCATTTTCGCCCGCGCCGATTTCATTACGCTGCATACGCCGCTGACCGACAATACGCGCGGCATTATCAGCGCGAAGTCCTTCGCCAAGATGAAAAAAGGCGTGCGCATCATCAATTGTGCGCGCGGCGGCCTCGTAAACGAAGCCGACCTCAAAGCCGCTATCGAAAGCGGGCAGGTGGCGGGCGCAGCTCTCGACGTGTTCGAGGAAGAGCCTGCTAAAACCAATCCGCTCTTCGGCATGGAGAAGGTGGTTTGTACGCCACACCTTGGCGCGTCCACCAACGAAGCCCAGGAGAATGTGGCGCTTCAGATCGCCGAACAGATCTCCGATTATCTGCTATCGGGCGCGGTCACAAACGCCCTTAACATGGCGTCGGTCTCGGCGGAAGATGCCCCGAAGTTGAAACCCTATATGCGGCTTGCCGAGGAACTCGGTAGCTTCGCCGGGCAGCTTGTGCAGTCTGGTCTAAAAGCTGTGACGGTCGAGTATTCCGGGCATGTGGCGTCGCTCAACACGCGTCCACTTACCTCGATCCTCCTGAAGGGTCTAATGAGTCCGTTGATGGAAAGCGTCAACATGGTCAATGCGCCGGCTATCGCCCGCGAACGCGATATCAAAGTGACCGAGGTCAAACGCGACGATAACGATTTCTATCAGACGCTGGTCACGCTTACGGTTGTCACGGATCGCGGCACCGCCAGTGTTTCCGGCACACTCTTTGGCGGCAGTGCGCCGCGCTTGGTGGATATTGATTCCATCCACATCGAAGCCGAAATCGGTCCGCATATGCTTTACGTCACCAATACCGATAAGCCGGGCTTTATCGGTGCGCTTGGAACGACCTTGGGGCAAGCGGGTGTGAACATCGCGTCCTTCCATTTGGGACGGTCCAAAAGCGGCGGAGATGCCATCGCGCTGTTACAGCTGGATCAATCGGTGAACGAAGCGCTTCTCGGGAAAGTCAAAGACTTGCCTCATGTGAAGCAGGCCCAAAGCCTCGCGTTCTAATGCGCCGCGCGGTGGAAAAGCGCGGCATTCCGCGTTAATCTTCCTGCCATGCTGATCGATCCGGAACGCGCCAAGGAACACCTCGATGCCGACCTTACCAAAGTGCGCGCGACCGTGCGTATGCGCCTCGGTGTCGTGGCCGGCATTGTCATCGTTGGTCTGATTCAAACCCATTTCGATATTACGGATAAGTCGGATGCCGTCGGTATCGCGCGCGCTGTATACGCCGCAGCCCTTCCCATTTTCGGGATCGCCGTGGCTGGCATTTTACTTGTAGTCCTGCTGGCCGTGCGCGACTCAAAACGTGCACGTCATCGCTATGAATCGACACGCTTTCGTATCCCCACCCGCAAAACGCGCCGGTAATATCCTCCAAGGCCTTGATTAATCAGGCTTCGAGACGGCCTTCTGACCCTTGTTGCGCTGTGTCTGGAAGCGTATAACCGCGCGTTTGCCGACAGCCAGCTTTCCGCCCTGATTCTCCACTCTAGGCCGATCCGACATGAGCGACGCTACCTCCAGAACACTGCTGCCCGAAGGCCTGCGCGACGTGCTGCCGCCCGATGCCGGTTTTGAGTCGGCGGTCGTGGACCAGCTCAAGAAAACGTTTGCCGCCAATGGTTACGCCTTGGTGAAGCCGCCTCTGGTGGAGTTCGAGGAGACGCTGCTCGCTGGGATGGGCACGGCATTAGGTTCGCGCATTTTCCGCATGTTGGATCCGGTGTCTCATCGCACGCTCGGTGTGCGTGCCGATATCACCACCCAAATCGCGCGTATCGCTGCAACGCGGCTGGCAAGTGCGCCCCGTCCTCTGCGCCTGATGTATGCGGGCCAAGTGCTGCGCGTCAAAGGTAGTCAGCTGGAGCCTGAACGCCAGTTCAGTCAAGCCGGGTTCGAACTCATCGGTACCGAAGCTGGCGCCGCCGATGCCGAAGCGATCTTGGTCGTGGCTGAAGCCTTGCAGGCTTTAGGCGTGGCCGATGTCAGTATCGACCTGGCCTTGCCGACGTTAGTGCCGGCTATTCTGGCGGCTTATCCAGTTACGAACGCCGAAGGTTTGCGTGCTGCGCTGGATCACAAAGACGTCGCCGAGATCAAGGCCGCAGGCGGCGAGGCCGGTGCGATCCTGACAGCCTTTGTCGAAGCATCTGGTCCTTTTGCGGAAGCGCAGAAGCGGATCGGCAAATTGACGCTACCGCCGGCTGCCAAAGCCGAATGGCAAAAGTTGGTTGATGTGGCCGAAGCCGTGCGTGCGGCAGCGCCGACGCTGGCGCTCACGGTTGATGCCGTCGAGAATCGCGGCTTCGAATATCACACCGGAATTACGTTCTCGGTCTTCGCGCGCGGCTCGCAACGCGAATTGGGTCGCGGTGGGCGCTATGCCTTGACGGGTGGCAACAGCAGCGAACAAGCCACCGGCGCAACACTTCTGGTCGATGCCTTACTCGGTGTCGTACCGCGTCCGGCCGCGACATGGACTCTGTTCGCGCCCTTCGGCACACCGCGTACGACGATTGCCTCCTGGCAGGTCAAAGGCTGGCGTGTGGTGGCGGGGTTGGCAAAGGTTGGCGATGATGCGGCCGAGGCGCGGCGTTTGGGCTGTTCTCACGTGATTGCGGGCGATGCGGCCAAAGAGATTTCAGCTAAATAAATTCGGCTAAATAAAAGGGACGTAAGTCAGATGGGTAACGTAGCGGTCGTCGGCTCTCAATGGGGCGACGAGGGAAAAGGCAAGATTGTCGATTGGCTCTCGGAACGCGCCGATATGGTCGTGCGTTTCCAAGGCGGCCATAACGCCGGCCATACCCTTGTCATTGACGGTAAGACCTACAAACTCTCGCTGCTGCCTTCGGGTGTCGTGCGCGGCAAGCCGTCCATCATCGGTAACGGTGTTGTTGTGGATCCGTGGGCGCTGCTCGATGAAATCAAGCGCATCGGCGATCTTGGTGTAAAGGTTACACCGGATATTCTGAAGCTCGCAGACAACACGGCTCTGATCCTGCCGCTGCACGGCCGTTTAGATCAGGCGCGTGAAGCCGCCGCCGGCGCTGGACAAATCGGTACGACAGGACGCGGCATCGGTCCGGCCTATGAAGATAAAGTCGCGCGCCGCGCGCTTCGCGTTTGCGATCTGGCCGACGACGCCACCATTGCTTACAAAATCGAGCGCATGCTGGTGCATCACAACGCGGTATGGCGCGGTATGGGTCAGCCGGAAGTGAACGGCGCCGAACTCATCGCGAAAATCAAAGAAGTCGCGCCGAAGATTCTCCCCTACGCGGCACCGGTGTGGGAAATCATGGCCGACGCCCGTAAAGATCGTTTGCGGATTCTATTTGAGGGCGCGCAAGGCGCTATGCTTGATGTCGATCACGGCACTTATCCTTTTGTGACGTCGTCCAATACTGTCTCAGGGCAAGCGGCGGCCGGTTCAGGTATCGGCCCTGGGGCTGTGGGCTATGTGCTTGGGATCACCAAGGCCTACACAACCCGCGTAGGCTCCGGGCCGTTCCCGACCGAGCTTACCGACGCCGTCGGTCAGTTGCTGGGCGAGCGCGGTCACGAGTTCGGCACGGTCACGGGGCGCAAGCGCCGCTGCGGCTGGTTTGACGCCGTCATGGTGCGCCAGGCCATCAAGGTCGGCGGCATCACGGGCATCGCTCTCACCAAGCTCGACGTGCTGGACACCCTGACCGAGATCAAAGTCTGCGTAGGCTATGATTTGAACGGCACGCTCATCAATCGCTTCCCTTCGGCCATGGCGGAGCAGGCGGCGGTAAAGCCGGTGTACGAGACCATGACGGGCTGGAATTGCTCGACCCAAGGCGCGCGCAGCTGGGCCCAGTTGCCGGCCGAGGCCATCAAATACATCCGCCGAATCGAAGAGCTGATCGAAGCGCCGGTAGCCCTTTTGTCTACCAGCCCGGAGCGCGATGACACCATTCTGGTCCGCGATCCCTTCGCCGACTAACGGTTAGGAGGGGCGGCGGACCTAGTTCGGCCTCTCCAATTCTCTTCTAATATTAACCTTTGTCCCTCAAGGGACAAAACCAGGCAATTTAGTTGCGCGAACAGCGTTGTGCTGGGCTGTCATGTCCCGTACAATGTCCGCTGGATTGGCAGAAGCTGATCTAGACCTTTTTTAAGGACTGTTGCGCCATGGCCGAAGCGGCTACGGACCTCAGACCGGCGCCGGCACCTCCACGCCCGGCGGCGCCCAAGCTTGTGCCTGTTGCCGCAGCTCCTGTGGCGGCTGCTGCACCCGCGCCTCAAGTTGCCGCAACGGCAGCAGCCCCCGCGTCACCTCCACCTCAGCAGAACGGCGGCGGCAGTTTCATCGTCGTGCGCGATCGCTTTACGCTCTATTGCGACCGGCCGATCCCATCACTCGATATGCCGAACGCATTGGCCTACGAAGTGGCTGACAAAAAGCAGGAGGGTCGCCCGCTCTACGCGTTGGTTGTGAAGCCGGAGATGCCTGCGCGCATCAGTGTCATGCGCGTTCTTAAAGGGCTCGAAATTCCCGCCGTCCTGCACATGGTCGATTGGGGTGTGGCAGAGTGGCCGCTCGTCGACCGTAAATGTGTGATCGTGATTTATCATCGGCCATTAGGTGGCCGCGTGATGGATACGATGGCCTCGACATTCAAGCGCGTGCCCGACCATCAGTTCGCACGTGCTATCATTAAGCCGATCGCAGACGCACTTGTGGAATTAGCTCTTAAAGGTATTGCCCACCGCGCGATCCGTCCCGACAATCTTTATTACATGGACGAGCAGCGCACCAAGATCGTGCTCGGCGATTGCGTGACTTCGGTGCCGGCTCACGATCAGCCGGTTGTGCTAGAGACCATTGAGTCCGGCATGGCGATGCCCTCCGGACGCGGCGGCGGCAGTTACAGCGATGATATGTATGCTTTCGGCGCATCGGTCTTGATGCTGGCGATCGGGCGCAATCTGCTTCAAGGCGTGCCTGACGTTGAAATCATCCGTCGCAAAATCCAGGTTGGATCTTACGCAACTCTCGTGGGCGACGAGCGAATGCCGGTAGCGCTTATCGAGTGCTTGCGCGGTTTATTGACTGACGACACCGAGCAGCGTTGGGCGGCGACCAATATCGATCTCTGGCTCAATGGTAAGCGTCTCACGCCAATTCAGGCTAAATCTGAATCTCAGGCCCAACGCCCGATCCGTTTCGCCGATCAGGAATTCCATTCGATCCGGCCTTTGTCCTACGCCATGTATCTGAACTGGGACAAGGCAAGCTCCATCATCACCGACGGCTCGTTGGAAATCTGGATCAGGCGCGGCCACGAGATGAACGATTTGGCTGACGGCATCGCCATCGCGATCAAACGCACCGGCGCCTTGGCGATGATCAGCAACAACAAAAGCGACAGCGAAGATGTCATCATCGCGCGCGTGCTTTTATTGATGGATAACAAGGCGCCGATCCGATTCCGCGACTTCCGGGTTTTTGTCGATGGATTTGGCCAAGCGCTGGCGATTGCCATGTTACGTAAGCAGAAGCTTCAGGCGTTCTCGGATTTCATCAATCGCGATCTCTGGCGCCATTGGATCGGCTCGCAGACCAAAGCTCAAGCTGACTTCGCGCAGTTCGAGACTGTCTTCCGCGATCTGAAGAATTATCTGAAGGATCCTAACTCCGGCGCGGGCGTGGAACGTTGCGTCTATGAATTGAATGAGTGGCAGCCTTGCATGAGCCCGCTGATTGAAAGTCAGTACGTCATGGAAGTGAAGGG
>CAITZE010000043.1 GCA_903896775.1 uncultured bacterium | reverse complement strand
GGCTACTGGAAACAATCAGGCAAAGGCCGGTTCGTTCGGCGCAAGCCTAAATCATAAGGAGTTTGGCGTGACCGTGGATCACCACCAGCACCGAGAGACAGTAAAGATTGCCAAGCGCGATCTTTTCGAGGCTATGAAGCAGAAGAACGATATTGATATGCTGCGCGGTGCATTGCAGAGCCTAGTCGATAATGTTTTGGACTATGAGCGCGTCAATAACTTCTCGCCCAATCCGGGCCGGAAGTATTGTTGGGACACAGTTGAACATGCTGTTTCCGTGTTGGAAAAGACAAAATAGGAGCCGTACTCGCGCCTCGGAGTTCAGGGGCAACCGGCACCTCGCGGCATCAGGGGCGGAGACAGTAAATGATTAATCACCCTAACCGCAGCAAGAAGGCTGTGACCCAAGATCAGACGATGGCCTTTCCTATCGGTCGCGCCATCGTTTCAGTCGCTTTGATCTTCGCCTATGGCTGGATCAACTATCTGATGAACCCCATCGCCGCCCTCGGCGCGGGAAAGATGGCCGGTCGGCAGTTCGACGCCAGCGATCTGTCCTATGTCACGGCGCAATTCGGTATGGACTTTTTCAGCCATCTCGGCGTTCCGGCCATTGCTCTCGTCGCGGTGCTGGCGCTGATCTGGTGGAAGCCAGCAAAGGTCGCCATTGCCGCGTTGATGGCTGGCATGTTCCTGATCGTGGCGCTACCATCAGCACAGGCATACTACGACACCAAGGACATCACGGAAGCCTATACGATCTTGCCCAACGAATCCGCGTTCTGGATTCCTGACGTTGGCGACAACAAGACCGATCAAACCAAGATGGACAGCGAAGCCTACTATACGGCAAACAAGCTGGCGGTGAAACGTTTCCTGATCCCGCACGTCAAGCTGTCCGGCACTGGCGGCTCGTGGGGATGGGACGCTTATGTTCCGGCTGGTCGGCTCATCATCGTGCCGCGCACACCTTACTCGCGTGAGTGGGTGGCTCAGGCTCATCGCGGAACATCGAAAAAAGATGAGAGTTTTCCTTGCCAGACCAAGGAAGGCTTGAACATTTCGGCTGGCGTGTCCATCGGTACATCGGTGTCGGAAGCCAGCGCGGCTAAATATCTGTACCGTGCTGGCGCTGCGAACACGGCGACCGACAAAGCGAGGACCGACCCGGCTGCAATCTTTCAGTCGGTCTATTACGGTCGCAGCCTGGAAAACTTCATGGACGACATCGGGCGTAAGAAAGTGCAGACACTCGTTTGCGCCGAGATTTCGTCCCGCACGTTCGATCAGGCGAACGCCGATACCAACACCATTATGGTGAAAATCGAAAAAGACGCCGGAGCCTACTTCCTCGGCTATGGCATCACGCTCGACTTCATCGGTTGGGCCGATACGTTCACTTTCGATGACAGCGTGCAGAAGGCGGTCAACGATAAGTACATCGCCAACTCACTCGCCTCGGCAATGACAACGCTGCAAGCCGTCGCTCAGTTGAAGGTGCAAGAAGGTCTTGGCTCTGGCCTTGCGACGAAGGGGCTGCCCATCGTAGTCACGCCTGACATGATCCAGGCGTTGATCGGCATGGTGAAGGCACCGCCTCCGGTTAAGTAGTCAACAGGGCTGCGCTCGTTAATGGGCGCAGCCCGCCTATCAGATTAGGAGTTTGCCGTGCCTGTGGTTCTCAATAAGCATCGCTGCTCGCAGTTGCCGCCGAACGCGGTCTAGTGCGGTCGCGGCTCACCCTCCGGCAATCCGTTTG
>CAITZE010000042.1 GCA_903896775.1 uncultured bacterium | reverse complement strand
TGCCGACGGCAACACCATTGACCGCGGCAATGATCGGTTTTGAAAATCCGGCAACGCTGTGCATGAAACGAAACACGGGCGCGTCGTTGTGCTTCGGTGGGTGTTCTAGAAAATCCTTGAGATCGTTGCCGGCAGTAAAGCTATCGGCACTGCCGGTGATAATGACGACACGCACGCTCGCGTCGGTTCCGGCGGCAGCAAAAACCTCCGCCGCATCGGCATACATGGCGGCGAGAAGGGCATTCTTTTTGTCGGGCCGGTTGAAGCGCAGCGTCAGCACGCCGCCCGCAACTTCCGTGACGACGTGTCCACTCATGCTTCCCCCGATATGACTACTTCTTCTCGTGCGCCATCTTACCCAAACGCAGGCGCAGCGCATTGAGCTTAATGAAGCCTTCCGCATCGAACTGGTTGTAGACCGAGTCTTCTTCGAAGGTCACATAATCCATGCGGTACAGCGAGTTGGGTGACTTGCGGCCCGCGACCGTGGCGCTGCCCTTGAACAGTTTCAAGCGGACGACGCCATTGACCCATTCCTGGGTCTGGTCGATGGCAGCCTGCAGCATTTCGCGTTCCGGCGCGAACCAATAACCGGTGTAGATCATCTTGGCGTAGCGCGGCATCAGCTCGTCTTTCAGATGCATAGCTTCGCGGTCGAGGGTGATGGACTCTATCGCGCGGTGCGCCACATGCAGCAAAGTGCCACCCGGAGTTTCATAAACACCGCGGCTCTTCATTCCGACGTAACGGTTTTCAACAAGGTCGAGACGTCCCACGCCGTGTTTGCCGCCCAACTCGTTAAGCTTGGCGAGCAACCTGGCCGGCGACAGCTTCACACCGTTCACGGCAATGGCATCGCCTTTTGCGAATTCGATCTCGACGTATTCGGCCTGATCTGGTGCTTTCTCCGGCGAGACCGTCAGCTTGAACATATCGTCGTGCGGTTCTTGCCACGGATCTTCCAGTACTTTGCCTTCGTAGGAGATGTGCAGAAGGTTGGCGTCAGTGGAATAGGGCGCTTCGCCGCGCTTATCCTTAGGAATCGGAATCTGATGCTTCTCGGCGTAGTCGATCAGGCTCGCGCGCGAATTCAATGTCCACTCACGCCACGGCGCGATGACTTTGATGTCTGGCTTCAAAGCGTAAGCCGTCAACTCGAAGCGCACCTGGTCATTGCCTTTGCCAGTGGCGCCATGCGCGATGGCGTCGGCGCCGGTCTCATTGGCGATCTCGATCAGGCGCTTGGCGATCAGCGGACGCGCGATGGACGTGCCCAGCAGATACACGCCTTCGTACAAGGCATTGGCGCGGAACATCGGGAATACGAAGTCGCGCACAAACTCTTCCTTCAGGTCGTCGATGTAGATCTGTTTGATCCCCATCAGCTCGGCCTTCTTGCGGGCAGGCTCCAACTCTTCGCCCTGGCCGATATCGGCGGTGAAGGTCACGACTTCGCAGCCCTTCTCAACCTGCAGCCAGCGCAGAATAATGGAGGTGTCGAGACCGCCGGAATAAGCCAGCACGACCTTTTTTGGTTTCGCCATGGAACGCCCCGTTCGATTAAAAGCCTGGGAAATGTGGCGCGCAGTATAGGCAGGGATGCACAAGGGGCAAGTGAAGGATTTGGTGCCGGCATGTGCACTAAAGGTCTTGAATTCGCCCTATTCCGACGATTCTATCGATCATGGCCTCACGAATCCTTGCTCTTTCCCGCCGCCACTTTTTGACTACGGCTAGTGCTGCTATGGCGGCACCGTGGCCGTCTGCTGCGCAAGCTTCGCCCTTCGATGCCATAAAAGCTAGGCGTCCATAACGACGGGCTTGGAATTGAGGTCCTGTCCGTTGTGAACCTTGACCAGAGACTTGTGGAAAAGGTCGTCGGCGAATTTATAGGCGGCGTGCTCGTCAATCGTCTTGGTGGAGCCAGACGGAATCGAACCGACGACCTCTTCAATGCCATTGAAACGCGCATCGGCGGTCGGATCGGCGTGGCGGTTTTAAATACAGCAACGGGTACGGGGCTTTTTCACCGCGCCGACGAGCGGTTTGCCATGTGTTCCACGTTCAAGTGGCTGGCGGCGGCGGCTGTATTGGCGAAGGTGGACCAGGGCACACTGACTCCTTCCAAACGCGTGATGTACACAGCGGCGGACGTGCTGGAATACGCGCCAGTGACCGAAAAGCATGTGCAGGACGGCCTGACGGTGGAGGAACTTTGTGCCGCCGCCGTTGAGCTCAGCGACAATACGGCCGGCAATTTGCTGCTCGCCGAGCTTGGCGGACCGCAGAGTGTCACGGCCTTTGCCCGCCAAGCCGGCGATAATCTCACGCGCCTTGATCGCACGGAACCCACACTCAATACCAATCTTCCCAACGATCCGCGCGATACCACCACGCCGCGCGCCATGGTGGCGCTGATGCAAAATGCTTTGATTGGAAAAGCTTTATCCGAGCGTTCGCGAGCCCATCTCCTCGGATGGATGCAGGACTGCAAGACCGGTACGGCCATGTTGCGCAAAGGATTGCCGCAAGGCTGGGAGGTGGGCGATAAAACTGGGCGCGGTGACAACGGCGCCGTGAATGATGTGGCAATCGCTTCGCCGCCGGGACGCTTACCGATTCTGATTGCGAGTTATTTTAGTGGCTCAAAAGCTTCGGGCGATGAGCTGAACGCTGCGCACGCCGACATCGGCCGTATCGTCGCGGCGGCTTTTAGCGCCTAAGACTGGACGAATTTCAAAACGCCGACGCGGCCCGGACCCTGGCCTTGGGTGCCGCTGTCTTTGACGTGATTGACACCATCCAAAACAGGAACTTCTTCCAGGTCGAAGGGGCTGACGCCTTCAAGGCATGCAACGTTGATTCCCAGCTGCTCGGTGTTTGAGCGGCGATGATGATGCGTATAGATGCCGCAAGCCGAGCAGAAATAATGCTTCGCTGTGCGCGTGTTGAATTGATAAAGCGTCAGCTTGTCTTCGCCCTTGGTAACTTTCAAATCGCCGACTTTTGCCGACACCGCGACCGCGCCGCGCATACGGCACATAGAGCAGGTGCAGCGGCGGGCCGTATTCAAGCCGTCTACCAGCGTCACTTCAAACTGAACGCTGCCGCAATGGCAGGCGCCTTTATGAGGGGTATTGACCTGTTGCATGCGCTCTAAATCCCCGCTTCTTTTTCCGCCCACATTTGTTTTGCGTTCTCCGCTTCAGCGGCGTCTTTCAAGCGTTGTTCTTTGGCCGAGAGGCGCTCGCTGTCGGTCTTGAGCTGACCGCAGGCCGCCAGAATATCGCGCCCGCGCGGGGTGCGCACCGGCGCGCTGAAACCGGCATCCCACAGGATTTGCGCGAAGGCATCGACGGTGGCGGCGTCGGAGCATTCATAGGGCGTGCCCGGCCAAGGATTGAACG
>CAITZE010000041.1 GCA_903896775.1 uncultured bacterium | reverse complement strand
GCGCAATGGCTACTCGGCCGTGCTCTCCCACCGCTCCGGCGAAACCGAAGACGCCACCATCGCCGATATCGCCGTGGCCACCAACTGCGGCCAGATCAAAACCGGATCGCTGTCGCGCTCGGATCGTCTCGCGAAGTACAACCAACTCATCCGTATCGAAGAAGAGTTGGGCCGCGCCGCGGTCTACGGTGGTGCTGCGTTCAAGCGTCGTCGCGCGCTATAACGCGCGCGATTCTAAGGGCGGCGGCCTTCCGCCGCCGCAAGATCAAAGGCTGATCTACAACCCTTACGAGTCTCGTCGCGCCGAATATGAGTCAATTCGGCAACAGTTTTTGACTCAGCGCGAAAAATATTACGCAGCGTGAATCAAGAATCTTGACCCAGCGACTCGCACGTGATTCTTTATCGTCATGGTGTTGAGACAGGAAATCAGCCGCAAGGCGCATCAAGTTATCGGCCCGCTCATGGCAGCGGCCATGATGGCTTATTTCGGTTATCACGCCATTCAAGGCGACCGCGGCCTGCTCGCCTGGTGGAACCTTCGCTACGAAATCGAAAAGACCGATATCGAATTGGCAGACGTGACGGCTGAGAAGCAGGCTCTCGAACACCGCGTATCGCTGCTGCGTCCCAATAGCCTCGATCGCGATATGCTGGAAGAGCGCGTTCGTCTCATGCTGGGCTCGGTTGCCCCTGACGATGTGATCATTCCGTTGCCAGCCACGCCGTCCGACGGCGAATAACACCTCTCCGATATAGATATCATGCTATTATAATTATCGCATATATCGACGCGATTCGGGCCTATTACATAGTAAGCATTCTAAATTGAGCCAATGCTTAGCCTTGGTCCCGCGGTATCTGCGTAAAAAACAGTCGCGCTAGGGCGCGTTTGCGCAACTATCGCCTAAAATGCTGCACCACAACATGCAATTTTGCTGTTGCAGCAATTACTTAACCGAGGTTTAGCTTGCCACGGTCAAAGCGCAGGCAATATTGTTTCGCCGACAGGAAGACGCCCTCGAGGAGGAACGCATGACGATGAAAAAAGGACCCGTAAAAAAGGGCCCGACACCCGGCAGTAATTCCGCGCCGACACACGAAGAATTAGTCAAATACTACCGGGACATGCTTTTGATCCGCCGCTTTGAAGAGCGCGCCGGCCAATTATACGGCATGGGTCTTATCGGCGGCTTCTGCCACCTCTCCATCGGACAAGAGGCTGTCGTCGTTGGATTGCAAGCCTGCTCGAAGCCCGGCGATACCGTCGTCACGAGTTACCGCGATCACGGCCACATGCTGGCCTGCGGCATGGACCCGAAAGGCGTCATGGCTGAGTTGACCGGCCGCGCCACCGGATACTCGCGCGGCAAAGGTGGCTCAATGCACATGTTCAGCCGCGAGAAGGGCTTCTTCGGCGGTCACGGCATTGTCGGCGCGCAGGTTCCCATCGGCACCGGTCTTGCCTTCGCACATAAGTATAAAGGCGACGGCGGTCTGTGCGTCGCTTACATGGGCGACGGCGCTTTTAACCAAGGTCAGGTTTACGAATCTCTCAACATGGCGTCGCTCTGGCATTTGCCGGTGCTGTATGTCGTCGAGAACAACAAATACGGCATGGGCACGTCGGTCGAGCGCGCTTCGGCCTCTACCGATCTCGCGAGCCGCGGCCAGCCTTACAACGTCAAGACGATGACGGTGGATGGCATGGACGTTGTGGCCGTGCGCGAAGCCGGTATGGAAGCCGTCGAATATATCCGCGCGGGCAAAGGCCCGGTGCTGATGGAAGCCAAGACTTACCGATACCGCGGACATTCCATGT
>CAITZE010000040.1 GCA_903896775.1 uncultured bacterium | reverse complement strand
CGCCCAAGATAGAACGTCCAGCAATGCCAGCGCTCTGCGACATCATGATGCCTGATCCGACAAGCGCGACCATCATGCCGACCAGAAAGAGTTGGCCTGGGCGGTCTTTAAATAAAATCCAACCGCCCAACACCACAAAGACAGGGGTGATATTGGCGAGCACGCTGGCATTCGTGACCGTCGTCAGCGTCACCGAGGAATTCCAGAGTGCAAGGTCGCCGGCAAAAAAAGCGCCGCTTAAAACAACCAACCAGAAATCCATTCGCCCGGTCGGCGTGGTCATCGGGATACGATCGCGCGGGCGCAGCCATAACATCGCCAGATAAATCGGTAATGGCAGAACCATGCGGTCGATCCCCGCGGCAATGGGTCCGACTTCTGCAAGGCGCACAAAAATTGGCGAGAAGGCGGTGCCGATCAGGCCTAGCAATAGGATCGCAAAAGCATGACGCGCGATGAAACCGCGTTCGGATTGTGCCGGTGTAACGGGCGCCAAGCTCAAGCGATCCGGGTCTGCGTCGGTGGGCTTTAGGCTCATGGCAATTATCCGACACAATTCCGGTCGCGAACGAAGGCCGATACCTCTATATAATCCTGATCGGCCGCTGAGGGCCACAGGAGGACTTCATGAATTTCGCTAGATTTGGTGCGGCCCTTGTCGGGTTCTTAATGTTGTTCGCGCACGCGGCCTCCGCCCAGCAGGACATACCTTTCGCGGGGAACTGGATCGACCGCATGCCGGATGGCAACGCGATGGTCACGGTCATTTCGCCCTATACGGTGACGTTCTATGTCGTCGATAGCCACGGCAACACGAGTGGCCCGCCGACGACAATTTCGGTCGATGTGAGCAAACCCGACGAAAAGACCTATCTGCTGTCGCCGACCGGCGCGGTGGGTGAACCCATGGCTATTCAAGTGAAGGATGGCAACACCATTTACCTTCAGTTCAAAGGCCGCAATCCCAGAACGCTGAAGCGGTGGGTAGAAGAGGAATCGGATCAACCTCGCAATCCCCACGGTCATTAGGGCCGATCATAACGATGGATGAGCTAACGCGTCTGAAGGCTGAAGCCGCCGCCTTTCGTGGATTGGTGCAGCATTTGCAAAAGCGTACCGATGTCCAGAACATCGATCTCATGAACCTGGCGGGGTTTTGCCGCAATTGCTTGTGGAAGTGGTATCGGGCCGCCGCAGAGCATTATGGCGCGCCTCTCTCCGTAGAAGCGGCCCAGGAAACGGTCTATGGCATGCCGCTTGCCGAATGGAAGGCGAAATATCAAACGCCGGCCACGCCCGCGCAGGAACAGGCGTTCGAGGCTGGTAAGTCCCAGCATGCGAAAATCACCGTCCTAGATTAGGGCAATGCGCGGGGGTTCTATCCCCGTTATCCCCGTTATCCACAGCTTGTCCGGGCCTCGCGCACTGCTATGGTCCGCTTCTGATCTGGGTTTTTCACATCGATTTTCAGGAGACGGTTTATGCCCGACGGCGCAGCAGATAAGGGCGTTTCCGCGCAGAGGCTGAAGAGCTTCATCCAGCGGATTGAGCGTCTGGAAGAAGAAAAAAAGGCTATGGGCGCGGATATCCGGGAAGTCTATTCCGAAGCGAAATCCAGTGGCTTCGACGTCAAGATCATGCGTAAGGTGATCGCCTTGCGCCGCCTTGAAGACGCCGAGCGTCAGGAACAGGAAGCGCTGCTGCAGGTTTATATCGACGCGATTGGAATGTAGGACGGCCTTGCGATTTTTCACACATACGTCACGCCGGCCTGGCTTGCCGCGCGACATCGCGTTTTCTCAGTATGGTTCGCCGTCTCGGGGTAAGCGCTTTGCGCGCAGTGCACGCCGTTGCGTGAGCCGGCGCTATTCCCGGCCAATGCCTCAGTGCGGGCTTGCCGCCAAGCCGAAGCAGCTTAAGCATTAATCATAATTGCTAGTAAAGCGCGTCTAGCGCGCCGCGGTATTCACGCAAGATCGCGTGGCGGCGCACTTTTAGCGTCGGCGTCATCTGGCCGTTCTCGACGG
>CAITZE010000039.1 GCA_903896775.1 uncultured bacterium | reverse complement strand
CGCCTTCGCCGGCGCGCTCAGCGCGTTGATGACCGGCATCGCCTACGCCACTTCCGCCGAAATGGCCGAAGAGCATGGGGCTTTCCCCGGCTTCCTGCCCAACCGCGTCGATATGCTGCGCGTGATCCGCAATCATCGCCGCGCTGCGTACGGACACCACGATGGATACGAAGGCCTGCACACCGGGCCTGCCGCGCTCAACGCCGCCAACTGCCTCGACCCCAATTTGGTCGCCGCTGCCAAACACGCGTGGGATCAGGCGCTCGAACTGGGCACCGCGCACGGCTACCGGAACGCACAAGTCACAGTGATCGCACCGACCGGCACCATCGGCCTTGTTATGGATTGCGACACAACAGGCATCGAGCCCGACTTCGCCCTGGTGAAGTTCAAGAAGCTGGCCGGCGGCGGCTATTTCAAGATCATCAATCGCGTTGTGCCCTTGTCGTTGAAGACCTTGGGCTACAGCGCCCGCGAGATCGAAGCGATCTCGGAATATGCGCTGGGCCGCGCGACGCTGAAAGGCGCGCCCGCCATCAATGCCACGTCGCTGGCCGACCGTGGCTTCGACAAGAAGGCGCTGGAGGCCATCGAAGGCGCACTCACCGATGCCTTCGACATCAAGTTCGTGTTCAACCGCTATAACCTCGGCGATGAGTTCTGCATCAACAAGCTCGGCTTCGATAGCGAGCAGCTGGACGATGTGGGCTTCAACATGTTGGAAGCCCTCGGGTTCAGCAAAGCCGACATCGATGCTGCCAATGTTTATGTCTGCGGTGCCATGACGCTCGAAGGTGCGCCGCATCTGAAAGCCGAACATCTGCCGGTATTTGATTGCGCCAATCCGTGCGGCCGCAGCGGTACACGCTTTCTGTCGGTCGATGCGCATATCGGCATGATGGCTGCCGCCCAGCCCTTCATCTCGGGCGCGATCTCGAAGACCATCAATATGCCGAACGCCGCGACGGTGGCCGATTGCGCCGCCGCTTATATGAAGTCGTGGAAGCTGGGCCTAAAAGCCAACGCGCTTTATCGCGATGGTTCCAAATTGTCGCAACCGCTGGCCTCGAGCTTGATCGAAGACGACGTTGATGACGACGAAGATGCGGTCGCCGCTGTCGTTCAAGCGCCGCCGGCCTCGCGCGCGGAAATCGTCGCCGAACGCATCATCGAACGCGTGGTGGAACGCGAACGCCAGCGCCTGCCTGACCGCCGCAAGGGTTACACCCAGAAAGCCATCGTCGGCGGACATAAAGTCTATGTGCGCACCGGTGAATACGACGACGGTCGTTTGGGCGAAATCTTCGTCGATATGCACAAAGAAGGCGCGGCCTTCCGCAGTCTCATGAACAATTTTGCCATCGCCATCTCCATCGGCCTGCAATACGGCGTGCCGCTGGAAGAATACGTCGATGCCTTCACCTTCACCCGCTTCGATCCGGCGGGGCCTGTGGAAGGAAACTCGTCGATCAAGATGGCGACTTCGATCCTCGACTACATCTTCCGCGAATTG
>CAITZE010000038.1 GCA_903896775.1 uncultured bacterium | reverse complement strand
CGACCTCCATATCCTCGAAGCGGTGAAAGAAGGTGGCTTCTCCGCCAATCGTCTTCAACTCTTCCCCAACCCAGCTGTTAATGGCCGACGGGGTGATGGTATAGGGGCTGGTCCAGCCTATCGCGCTATTCTCCTGGGAGATCGGTGGGAAAAACGCGCCCAGCTTCGCTTTGAAGCCGACAGCTTGCGTGGGCGCAGGTTTGTACTGCAGGTAAGCCTCGGTGACGTCGAAGGCGGTGCGCTGCTGGTCACTTTGGGAGACCACCACCGTTCCCGACCAATCGAAACCGAACTTGGGCTCCAGAACCACTTTGCTCTCGACCCTGGGCAGCACGCGCTGATCGCCGCCGACGGTGCTGCCGTATCTCACTTTGCCGAGGCCACCATCCTCCCAGCTGCGGGTGTCGCTACTGAGGGCCAAGCGACCTTCGAGGTAGCCGGTGACGTCGAGGCTGAAAGCTCCGCTGGAGACAACATCGTCCCAAGCGCGGGCGGGAGCCTGCACCATAAGAACGACGGTCGGTAACAATGCTAAGAGGGCGAGACTGCGGCCCATAACACTCCCTTTATCGCATCACCCCACGGTTACCAGATCCATGGTTATCCCCCCGTCGCAGCAACCACGCCCGCAATCCCGCGACCGCCGAAATGCGGCGACCAGCGAGACGTTGTATAGAAAACCTCAAAATCTTCCGCCGAAATCGGCCGGCTGATAAAATAGCCTTGGCCCGTATCACAACTGAGGTTCTGTAAAATGTCGAGAGAAGCCCGATCCTCGACGCCCTCGGCTGTAACGCGCAAACCGAGATTATGGCCCAGCTCAATCGTTGATTTAACCAGGATCTGATCGCCCCTGCTGTCGGCAAGCTTCAATACAAAGGATTTGTCGATTTTGATTTCTTGCACCGGCAGACTCTTGAGGTAGGCCAGCGACGAATGCCCAATGCCGTAGTCGTCAATCGACAGCGTTAGGCCCATGCCGTTCAGGGTCTTTAGAACTTCCTGTGCATGGGCTGGGTTCTCCATGATCGCGCTTTCTGTGATCTCCAGAATGATTCGCCCGGGGCTGACGTCATAAGCGGCCAACAGATTGCCGATCTCTGTCGGCAGCTGCCGATTGCCGAGGTCGTGGGCCGAGAGGTTAACGGCGATTTTGACGTTGATGCCTTTGTCCGCCCAGGTGCGCGATTGTTTTACGGCTGCATTGAGACCCCAGGCCGTTAGCCGTCTGATATTGCCGGTCTGCTCGGCCAAAGGAATGAAAAGATCGGGCGGCATGAAGCCGCGCTCTGGATGGTTCCACCGTATCAGAGCTTCCACGGTCGTCACGGTCTCGGTGGAGAGGTCGACTTTGGGTTGGTAATAGAACGTGAATTGCCCATGATCTAACCCTTCGCGTAGCTCACCCATCATCGACAGACGTTCAGGGCGGTGTGGGTCAAGCTGCGGATCATAGACGGCGTAAGGCCGGTTCTGTTGCTTAGCCTCGTAGATCGCCGTATCGGCGTGCTGCATAAGTGTGCGCGCCGTGGCACCGTGTTCGGGATACCGCGCTTCGCCGATGGTCGCCATAACGTCGATATTGAAACCGGCGACGCTGACCGCTTTGTCGAATAGGCCGAGAATACGTTCGACAATCAGATTTACGGCAACGGCATCATCGGTATCGAGCGCCAAGGCAAAGATGTTGCTGGCGTGGCGTGCAACGCCGTTGGCCTGCGGCACGATTTGGCGCAGAATTTTGCCAATTTTTCGTATCAGTTGATCGCCGGTGTCGTGACCCAACGTATTGATCAATTCCGAAAACCGCCCGATCTGCAAAAGAATGACGCTGAAAACCTGCCCCGATTCTTGGCGAGCGATGATCATGTCGGCGACGTGGCCTTCGAACGACATGCGGTTGGGCAGGCCTGAAAGTGAATCATGCCGCGCTTGATGGGCAATGCGGTCCTCGCGCTCACCAATCCCCGTCATCATCTGGTTGAAGGTTTCCGACAGGCGGCCGATCTCGTCGTGTTGTGTAACGACGATTTTTTCGCTGTACCGGCCGGCTTGAATACGGCGTGCGGCTTCGTCGAGAACGCGGATCGGTTTCGTAACACTGCGCGCGATAAACACGGCGCCCGCCAGCGACACCGCCAGGGCCGAGCCGGCCAGGCCGATCAACAGGACAAATAGCGAGCGATAGGGCTGCAGCGCAACGTCGAGTGAGTATTGCAAGGCGATGTGGACTTTTGGCGTATCGCGCGGGCCTGCGAGCGGCGCGAGCAAGGTGACGTAGTCGCTGCCGTCCATCTGGATCGCTTTCGGACCGGTGGTGAGAACTGGCGCGTCTTTCAAAGCCGGCAGCAAGACATCCTTGAGATGCGGCGATAGCGTCGTGGCCGGGGCTTTCCAGGCATCACCGTCTTGGAAAGCGAACGTGATCTCCACAGGCACTGTGGTCATGCGCTGTAAGTCGGCGACAAATTGATTGCCGCTCTCGACCCCGACGACAATCCAGGCGATCGGGAGCGGCGCCAGCACCGGTACGACCACTAATTCATAGATACGATCGTCAAGTACGGTGGTGGCGGTGGCCCGGCCTTGATCTTCGGCCTTATCAATCATATCGGTGAATTTGAATGGCTTGCCCGATTCTGCCATTCCCGAGGCCGGACGATCCGAGCTTGCAGTGTCGGCAAGCACAATGGCGTCGAGAGAAACCAGCAATACACGATCGGCCTTGATGCGGCCTTCGAGGTTGTGAAGTGCCGACAGAATTGTCGCGCGATCATCTGTTGCAACGGCCTGACGGAAGCCAAAGTCCGAGGCGAGCAATGTCGACCCACCTGCGAGCGCATCGGCGGTCTCGGCAAGATGGCGATTGAAGATATCGTTGGTCGCGCTCAACTGGGCGCGCGCCTGATCGAAGATGTCGGTG
>CAITZE010000037.1 GCA_903896775.1 uncultured bacterium | reverse complement strand
TCCTGAGGAAACTAAAGTTTCGGGCTTGGTGTTCAAGATCCCAGCCAACAGGGATCCCAAACATCGCGACCGCATCGCCTTCGTGCGTCTATCTTCCGGTCACTTCAAACGCGGTGCCAAGCTGCTGCATGTGCGCTCCGGAAAAATCATGAGCATTGCCGCGCCGCAGTTATTCATGGCCCAGGATCGCCAGACCGCCGAAGATGCGTGGCCCGGCGATATCATTGGCATTCCCAATCACGGCAACTTGCGCATCGGCGATACATTGACGGAAGGCGAGACCTTGCATTTCACCGGCATTCCGGTGTTCGCGCCGGAATTGCTGCAAACCGTTCGCCCGCTTGATCCGTTGAAAGCCAAACATTTGGGCCGTGCGCTTCAGCAGCTGGCCGAAGAGGGCGCAGCCAGTGTGTTCAAGCCGCGCTTCGGCACCGATTGGATTGTCGGCGTTGTCGGTAGTCTGCAGTTCGATGTTCTGGCTGACCGCATCCGCACCGAATACGACGTCGCGGTGAAGTTCGAGCAGTCGGAGCTATACACCGCACGCTGGCTGCAAGCCGAGGATCACGCCACGCTGAAGAAATTCATGGATGCAAACCGCGTCTCGGTTGCTGACGATCACGACAACGCGCCGGTCTTCCTGGCCCGCAATGCCTGGCATCTCAACCGGACAGTGGACGACAACCCGCAAATCAAATTCCTGAAAACACGCGAACTTGTTCAGTAAAGAAAAGGACAACGCCATGACTCAAATTCAACGTATCGATGTCGGTCCCCGCATGAGCCAGGCCGTGGTTTACGGCGAAACCGTTTACCTCGCAGGCCAGGTCAACAAGGACGCTGGCGATGTCACCGCGCAGACCACAGCTGTGCTGAAGCAGATCGACGATCTGCTGGCCCGCGCCGGTTCGTCGAAGGAAAAAATCCTCTCGGCCACGATCTATCTCGCCGACATCAAGACCTTTGCCGACATGAACAAAGCTTGGGATGCCTGGGTGTCCGCCGCCAATCCCCCGGCGCGTGCCACGCTCGAAGCCAAGCTTGTGACGCCTGACTATCTAGTCGAAATCGCAGTCATCGCCGGAAAGTAAACCATCATGAACATGCGATTGGTTTTCCTGAGTGGCGCGGCTGCTCTGCTGGTCGCGGCATCATCGGTTCACGCGGAATCGCGCTTTGTGACGCCTGCGCAATACGACGCTACATTGTTTCTGCCTGCGCCGCCTGTGCCGGGCACAGAGCTTGGAAAGGCGGAATTAGCCGAGCTGAAACGTTATGAAGCGGCGCGCACGCCGGAACGCCTCGCACGCGCTAAACATGACAATGACACCAAGGATGAATCGATCTTCGCTGAGGTGATAGGTCCCGGCTTCGATCGTTCGAAGTTGCCGCTGACGACGAAGCTCTTTGCAGATGTGCGCAATGACGAGAAGGCCGCTGCCGATGCGGCCAAGGATATCTATCAACGCGACCGGCCGTGGATTGTCGACGATTCCATGAAGTCGTGTAACCGCGACGAGCCCCCGCACTCGTCCTTCCCCAGCGGTCATTCCACCATGGCGTACGCTATGGCCGTCGTGCTGGCCCACATGGTTCCGGAGAAAGCGCCGGCGATCTTGGCGCGCGCGAAGGAATATGCCGAAAACCGAATGGTTTGCGGCATGCACTTTCGCAGCGATATCGTCGGCGGCCAGACGTTGGGAACCTTGGTAGCGATGGAGATGTTGCAAAACCCCGCGTTTAAGGCGGAGTTCGACGCTGCCGTTCAGGAATTGCGCACCGCCAAACTCGCGCAGTAAACCGGCCAAAGAATCGTAAAGGGCCTGCGGCGAAAACCGCAGGCCCTTTTTGCTTTCAGCTTGTCTTGCCGCTTATTTTTTACTGGGGCGGATTGAGCGCCGACTGTTCCTGGGCCGTCAGCAACGTGCTGAGCTGGCCGGGATTGTTGGAGCTCAACGGGCTTTGCGAAACCACGGGTGTGGGATTCGGTTCTACCTCAGTCGAAGTCGTGCCGTCGGTGTAGGTGGTCGTAACGGTGACCGTGCCGTCGGTGTTTGTCTGCGTGGCGGTGCTTGCAACGGTCTTATCCGCGCTGTCGGTGCTGCTGGAACTATCGGCGCCGCCGCCGCCTTTGCCGCCGCCGCCGTGGCCGCCGCGAGCCCCACCAGCGCCACGCGCCTGTTGTGCGCTTTGGAGGTCAGTTTGCAAGGATGTGAAGGCTTGTTGCGCGCCAGACAGATCACCCGAACTCAGCGCGGTGCCGAGAGCCGTGAAGTCCTTCGAGATTTGGCTGTTGGCCGGCGGCTGCGGGCCGGTTTGATTTTGCTGGTCGCTTTGGATGGACGAGTAGGCATTTTGCGCGGCGGTGAGATTGCCGCTCTGTAGCGCCTGGCTCAACGTCTGGAAATCATTCTTGATCTGAATATAGCCGTTGTTTTGCGTACCTGAGATGGGATCGACGGACATGACTTGTCTCCTATTTCGGGCAATGCCCGGGGTTTGTACGGGTCCAAACTGCTCGCGGAATTGGCTTCTGCCTTTTTGCGGACGTCTAGACGCACGTGGACCGTCACTCCATGACCACAACGGTGACGCCAGGGAGACGCGCTGTCGTCGCGTTCCCTGCGCAGAAAATGCGGTTTTCCGATTAAATTCGCGGTTACCGCGTTATTTCTCAGACGCGGCTCACACGCTCACAAGTCCTGCATCAGGCTGAGACGCAGCTGACAGCAGACTTAGTGCTGCGTGCCGTAGCTGATATCGAGAACGTCGATGGATTGCTCGCCGGCGGGTGTGCGCAGTTTCACAGTATCGCCAATGCCGGCTTTTAACAGCGCGCGTGCAATCGGCGAGACCCAGCTCACCAGTCCGACGTTGAGGTCGGCTTCGTCGATACCGACAATCCGCACGGTATTCTCGGTGCCTTCGGCATCAGCGTAAGTAACAGTCGCGCCGAAGAACACTTGCTTGCGGTTTTTTTGTAAAGCCGGATCGACCACATCGGCGCTTTCGTGCCGTTTGGTGAGATAGCGGATGCGGCGATCAATCTCGCGCAGACGTTTTTTGCCGTAGATGT
>CAITZE010000036.1 GCA_903896775.1 uncultured bacterium | reverse complement strand
GACGGCGGCGGCAACGGCTCCATCGTCGGTCGTAACGCTTTCCAGCGTTCCCTCCCCGAAGCCAACAACCTCCTGGGCAAGCTGATCGACATCTATAAAGGCAAGGAAGAGTAACCCGGGCCGTGTCATCGCAAGACGGCTGCCGGCTTTATCTGATCACACCGGACCACCTCCCCGACCTGGCCGACTTCGCACGCCTGCTGGAGGAGACCCTAGCGGCGGGGGATGTGGCTTGCGTGCAGCTACGCCTCAAAGGTGTTGACGACGAGACTATCGCGACGGCTGTAAAAAAGCTGATGCCGGCATGCCACGCCCGCGATGTGGCCTTCATCCTCAACGACCGGCCTGACCTCGCCGCGCAGCTTGGCTGTGACGGCGTGCATATCGGGCCCGACGACATGCCCTACGACGAAGCGCGGGACATTATGGGTCCCAATGCAAGCGTGGGTGTGACCTGCAAGAACTCTCGCCACGTGGCGATGGAATTTGCAGAAGCCGGCGCCGACTATGTCGCCTTCGGTGCGGTCTATCCAACCACGACCAAGGACGACGCGACCCCAGTCGATCTCGAGGAGATCGAGATCTGGTCAGAGACCATCAACGTGCCGTGCGTGGCCATCGGAGGTATCACGGTCGAGAATTGCGAAGCCGTTGTCAAAACCGGCGCGGACTTCATTGCTGTTTGCAAAGGGGTTTGGAATTACCCGCAAGGTCCGGCGGCCGCCGTGCGCGAATTCAACGCGGTGTTTGAGAAGAACCGCTAAGCCATCAGACAAACCCGACGCCTCTGGACGCTGAAGCAAAGCTGATCGCATTGGCTTTATTACAGCGCTTATTCAGCATCTGTTAGTATTGTCATACTAGAGTCGAGCCGACTGATTGCTATCAACATGGTGCGCCATGAATCAGCTGCTTCGTATTTCTCGGCCGCGCGACCTCTCGTCTTGGACCGAATTCTTCCAAGACCCGGACTTTTACGTTCCGGCAAAGCGCCTCCTCCATCCCGATACTAAGATCTTCACGATGGGCAGTTGCTTCGCCTTTGAAGTGCGCCGCGCGCTGCATAAACGCGGCTTTCGCATTTACCCCGATTACAAAGTCGTGCCCTTTGATCCTGCAACGCAGGTCTACGACAAAGTTCTCGAGCGCAATACGATGTTCCATTACGACACCTTCGTCATGCGCCAGGAGTTCGAGGAGATCTTTGGACTCTGGACCGACCGCGCCGCCAATTTCTGTGAAGTGCGCAATCAGCCCGCGAATCAAATTCTCGGAAGCGATGTCGTATACCAGGACCCTACGCGCCGGTTGGTCTACGGAAAGACACTGCCCCTGCTCACAGAACTCAGCGAAGGCATCAGCAAGGCCACACGCGAAGGTATCGCGCAGTCAGATGTGATTGTTCTGACGCTGGGGCTTACCGAGGTCTGGTCCCATAACAAAACCGGGCGTCACTTCTGCCTTCCGCCGGGCGCTGGCCTTGGTGGCGGCGAAGGGCTCGCATCATTCCGCGCCAGCGTGTTTTCGGAAAACATCAAGAATATGCGCGCCATTCTCGATCTCATCACCGCGCATTATCCCGAAAAACATGTAGTGATTTCGGTCTCGCCCGTTCACCTGGAACAAACTTACACCGGACTCGATGTCGGCACCGCCAGCACTGAAAGCAAATCGATCTTGCGCGCTGTGGCCGGTCAGATCGTGCGCGAATACAAAAACGCCACCTATTATCCAGCTTACGAGATGGCGCAATTCTGGCGGATGCCGGTCTTCAACAAAGACGGACGCCATGTGCTGTCGACATTCGCCGACCGCGTCGTTGCAGGGTTTGTTGCTATATTCTCCGGCGCGCCCGCACCGTAAGAGTTTAGGCCAATAGATCTAAACCACCGGCGCCCACAGCACGTCGGTAATATCTGACGCGCCCGCCGCCAGCATAACAAGACGGTCGAAACCAAGCGCTGCTCCAGCACAAGGCGGCAAGCTTTCAACAGCTTTCAGAAAATCATCGTCCAGCGGCGGCG
>CAITZE010000035.1 GCA_903896775.1 uncultured bacterium | reverse complement strand
TCATCGGTCACTTTTCCGTCGTAAGACGTTTTGATGGCTGCGTGCGCATCAGCGGCCGCAACACCTTCACCTTCGGTGATGGCATCATATGCCTTCTCGACACGCTCCCAGCGTTTGTCGCGGTCCATGCCGTAGTAACGCCCGCCGACGGTGGCAATGCGCGTGTTTTTGAAGCCTTTGATGTCGGCGACAAATTTGTCCATGAAGCCGAGCGCTGATTGCGGCGGCGTGTCGCGTCCGTCGAGGAATGCATGGATGCGCACCGGCACACCCGCGCTGTCGATGATGAGCGCCAGCGCGACCAGATGATCTTGGTGGGAGTGCACGCCGCCTGGCGAGAGTAGTCCTAGGAGATGTGCTGTGCCGCCGCTGGCCTTGAGCTTCGCGATAAATTCTTGCAGCGCGGGGTTTTTGGCGATGCTGTTATCGAGCACCGCCATGTCGATGCGTGGCAGGTCCTGGGTCATGATTCGGCCGCCGCCGATATTCATATGCCCCACCTCCGAATTGCCCATCTGTCCAGGCGGCAGCCCCACATCGAGACCGCTGGTCTCCAAGAGGGCGTGGGGGCAATTGGCCATCAGCCGGTCCCAGGTCGGCATGCGGGCCTGGGCAATGGCGTTGTCCTGCTTTTCAGCGCGGGAGCCCCAGCCGTCGAGGATGCACAGCACCACCGGTTTGGGATGCTTTTGGGCGGGCGAGGCGAGTTTACTCAGGTCATTCATGAGGGTCATTCAGGGGGTCGTTCGCAGTTGCCGGCATAGTATATGAGGTCGCGCCGGGATCGGTGCAGAATTTGACGGCTTTTTGACCGCTCCCGACGGTGCTGGCAGCCGGGAAAAAGCCAACTACCTGAGAGTGTTGAGGCTATATCCCTGCCCGCCACCCAGGCTCTTGCGTCCAGCCTTCGAACATCTGATATAGTGACCCTCGAGAGGCTGGCGGTGGACGTACTCCTCGCCAACCCGGTCAGGTCCGGAAGGAAGCAGCCGTAACGAGTTTCGGTGCGGGTTGCCGTCCAGTCTCTCACCCTTCACCTCCCTTGGGCCCACCCGCCCCAGTCCTTTTGCATGGATGAAGCCGCCGTGACCGACCGCCATTCCGCCGATCGGTCAGATAAGGGTGGGGATGAACAGGATGCCGGCGCTTATCGCGTGCTGGCACGCAAATACCGTCCCACCACTTTCGGCCAGCTCATCGGTCAGGACGCCCTGGTTCGCACGCTAACGAATGCCATCACCTCAGGCCGTCTCGCGCAGGGCTACATGCTGACCGGCGTGCGCGGGGTCGGCAAAACCACCACGGCACGGTTAATCGCGCGCGCGCTGAACTGTGTCGGCGTCGACGGCAAAGGCGGGCCGACACCGGAGCCTTGCGGCGTCTGCGCGCATTGCAAAGCCATCGCCGAGGATCGCCATGTCGATGTGCTGGAAATGGATGCGGCAAGCCGCACCGGCATCGACGATATCCGCGAGCTTCTGGACGGCGTGCGTTATCGCCCCACCTCGGCGCGCTATAAGATTTATATCGTCGACGAAGTGCACATGCTGTCGGAGAAAGCCTTCAACGCGCTGTTGAAGACGCTGGAAGAGCCGCCCGAGCATGTGAAGTTTATTTTCGCCACCACGGAAATCCGCAAAGTGCCGGTGACGGTGCTGTCGCGGTGTCAGCGTTTCGATCTGCGCCGTATCGAAAGCGCCGATCTGCAAAAGCTGTTCGCAGAGATCGCGCCGCGTGAAGGCGCTACGGTGGAAGACGGCGCGCTGTCGCTCATCGCCCGTGCCGCCGACGGTTCGGCCCGCGACGGACTTTCGATTCTGGATCAGGCGATTTCGCAAGCCGCCGGTAAAAAAGTCACTGAAGCCGCCGTGCGCGACATGCTGGGTCTTGCCGACCGGGCGCTGGTGTTCGACTTATTCGAAAGCGTCATGACCGGCGATGTGAAAAAGGCGTTAGATCTGCTCGCCAATCAATATGCCGCCGGCGCAAGCCCGGTGGTGATTTTGCAAGACCTGCTCGAACTCGTGCATTGGTTGACGCGCATTAAAGTCGCGCCCGAAGGCGCACAGGATCCGGCGCTGGCCGAGACCGAACGTACGCGCGGCGTCGACATGGCCGGAAAGCTCGGTATGCCGGTGCTGACACGCGCCTGGCAGATGTTGTTGAAGGGCTTAAGCGAAGCGCGCGCGGCCCCAATGCCGCTGCAAGCTGTGGAAATGGTGATCGTTCGCATGGCCTATGCCGCAGATCTGCCGAGTCCAGCCGAAGCCATCAAAGCGCTTGAGAGCGGCGCTGGCGGGTCGCGTCCGTCTCCTTCACCTTCATCGTCTCCCCCTCCATCGGGTGGCGTTCGCGCCGTTGCGCGCGGATCGGCTATGCCGTCGGTGGATCACATGCCACAGCCCACGGCGCAGGTCGCGCCGCAGGCTGAAGCTCTGCCACTGCCGCAGACCTATGGCGAGGTGGTCGACTTGTTTTTGGAAAAACGTGAGGCCGGCATCGCGACGTTGCTCAAGCACAATGCGCGCCTGGTGCGATTTGAAAATGGCTTGATCGAATTCAATCCCGACAAAAACGCGCCGAAAGATCTCGCAGGGCAAGTGGGCAAACTTTTGACCCAATGGACGGGTCAGCGCTGGGTGGCCAGTGTCGTCAACACCGCCGGACAACCAACGCTGCACGAGCAGGAAATGGAACAGGCCAAGGCCGATCCCTTGGTGAAATCCATTCTCGACGCATTTCCCGGCGCGACCATTGCCGGCGTGCGCCGTGCCGAAGACCAATAAAAGATCAATAAACGAGGAACGCGCGACTTATGAAGAATCTCGGGCAGATGATGAAGCAAGTCCAGAACATGCAGTCGCGCATGGCCGAGATGCAGGACAAACTGGTTGATTTGGAAATGCCGGGCAGCTCCGGCGGCGGCATGGTGCAAGTGATCTTGAACGGCAAAGGCATCGTCAAATCCCTCAAGATCGACCCGACGCTCGTCAATCCCGCCGAGACCGATGTGTTGGAAGACTTGATTGTCGCTGCCGTCAACGACGCCAAAGCCAAACTCGACGACAAGCTGCAAAGCGAGATGAGCAAGTTCACCGGTGGTCTGCCTTTGCCGCCGGGATTTAAATTGCCGTTCTAAGCGCCGTCCATGGCAGGAATTGAAATTGAGGCGTTGATCCGCCAGCTCTCTAAGTTGCCGGGCTTAGGCCCGCGCTCGGCGCGGCGTATTGCGCTGGCCCTTATTAAGCGCCGCGAGACTTTGCTCGATCCGCTGGTGCAAACTTTGGGCGCGGCGGCCGAGGCGGTAAAGATCTGTTCCACCTGCGGCAATTACGACAGCCAGGATCCTTGCTCCATCTGCGCCGATCCGCGCCGCGATCCGGCGTTGATTTGTGTGGTGGAGGACGTCGCCGATCTCTGGGCCCTAGAGCGCACCGGCGTGTTTAAGGGGCGCTATCATGTCACCGGCGGATTGCTGTCGCCTTTAGACGGTATCGGCCCATCGGATTTGAAACTGGATCGCCTCATCGCCCGCGCGCATACCCCAGCGGTGCGCGAGGTGATTATGGCGCTCAGCGCCACGGTCGACGGCCAGACCACGGCTCACTACATCGCCGAACGCCTTCAAGGCACCGATACAACGGTCTCGGGTCTGGCCCACGGTATGCCCATCGGCGGCGAGCTGGATTACTTAGATGATGGCACGATTTCGGCAGCCTTAAAGGCGCGCCGTCCCGTCTAAATCCGTCCGGGTTAACGCGGCCCTTTCAGAGCCATAATTTCCGATTAGTTAGGTGACCAAACGCGTATCCACGCGTTATGACTATTAAGAATGGTGCCGTCTTCAGGATGCGCGCCTCGCGATACTTCTTCAGGAGGCTATCATGTTTAAGCGTTTGTTTGCCGCTGCGGCCATGCTTGTGGCCCTCTCGGCCTGCGCGACCCAGAAATACGTCGTCTCGGATGTGACGCGCTATCACACTTTAAGCGCGCCCGTGTCCGGTCAATCCTTTGCCATCGTCGCGCTTAACCCGGAGCAAGAGCAGAGCATCGCCTTTCGTCAGTTCGGCGATCTTATCAATGTGCGCCTGAGCAATCTGGGTATGAAGCAATACTCCGGCACTGCGCCCTCCAACGCCGATTATGTCGTGACCTTGGATTATCAGGTTCTGGGACCGACGGCCGACGTCGAGAGCACGGGCCCCGACATGGCCTTTGGTTTTGGTTATGAGGGCGGATACCATCGCCACTTCGGTTATCATTACGGCATCGGCTACGACCCCTTCTTCGACAATCACACATACACGCGTCAGCTGTTCACGCGCCGCATTCAGCTGAATATGTACAAAGGCTCGACCTATAGCTCGGGCCCGAAGCAGCGTGTGTTTGAAGGCCGCGCTGTCAGCCTCGGTCAGAACAGCCAGATCGAGCCTGTCATGCCCTACATGCTGGACGCGATATTGATGGATTTCCCCGGTCAATCGGGCCGCACGCGCACCGTGACGGTGCAAGTGCCCAAAGACGTGGAGATGAACACGCAGCCGGCCGCCGACCGGCCCAGCAGCCGCTCAAGCTTCTAAGTTAAACGAGAAATAAAACCCCCCGCGGC
>CAITZE010000034.1 GCA_903896775.1 uncultured bacterium | reverse complement strand
TGCACGATACCGGCGATCATCAAGCCAATC
The DNA here is from genome assembly GCA_903896775.1 of uncultured bacterium. GTDB lineage: Bacteria > Pseudomonadota > Alphaproteobacteria > Rhodospirillales > Rhodospirillaceae > SHVO01. Next base: position 5,656 of record CAITZE010000034.1, on the reverse strand, counting down.
AGGCCCATGAACAGGAACGTGCCGAGGCCCGAGAGATCTTTCTTTGTGGTGTAGCCGTAAAGGCTCAAGGCGCCGAAGGAAGCCGCAGTGATGAAGAATACGCGGGTGACGCTGACGCCGGTGTAAGTCAGCAGGATCACGGATAAACCCACGCCCATCAAAGCCACGAAGGCCCAGTAGCAGGCCTGCAGAGTGGTGGTTTTCATTCGATTGGCGCCGAAGCTCATGGCGAGAATCAGTCCGAGCGGCGCAAAAATGCTGACGAAGCCGAGGCCGGTATAGCCAAGACGCCCGGTTTCGCTGACCTGGAAAAACAAACTCTGCGCGCTGGTATTGGCGACCAGGAGCGCGACTAAGCCCGACAAAAACAAGCCGGATGCCATGTAATTATAAACGCGCAGCATATACTGCCGCAGGCCGGCATCGATCGGCGCAGCCTGGGCGCGTGTGGCGTCATAACCGCTAGCAAAAGGTTTGCGGTCGGTTTCAAAAGCCATGATTTTCCTCGCATGTTGAACGCCCGCATACGGAAGTCCGCGGACACGGGGGTATATTGGGACTTGTAGGCCGCTTCGCAACCGAAATCGCCGCGTGTGGCGAAAACTTAATGCACGGCGGCTGCAAAAAGTTCCTTTGTAATCATAATGTTAACGAATGTTACTCGGCGCGGAGCAAGGGCGCAGCTTTAATTCCCATGGCGCGCCAGGTTCCAGTGAAGCCGGCGAGCAAGGTTACGCCGATGCAGACGGCGATTACATCAGCTACCAGGCCTAAGTCGATGGACCAGCGGATATGCATGACCTGGGTGACAACGCCCCAGGCGGCGATGGTGCCCACGACCGCAGCGATCAGGCCGGTGGCTAATCCCAGCAGCAGGTATTCGAAGATAAATGCGCGCAAGACATCGGCGCGGGTTGCGCCCAGGACTTTCAAGACGACGGATTCATAAATACGCCGGCTGTGGCCGGCGGCAATAGCGCCGGCAAGGACCAGCGCGCCTGCTACCAACGCGATGCTGGCGGTGAAGCGCACCGCGACTCCCAAGGTATCCAAAACGCTCTTCAGCATATCGAGGGCTTGGCGCACCTGAATGACCGTGACATTGGGCATGGCCGTCAGCACGGCGCTTTCGATTTTGTCTTCGGTGCCGGCATCCGAGTTGACCGTCGCCAGCGAAATCCCCGGCGCGCCGGCTAATGCGTTAGGCGAAAAAATCAGCGTGAAGTTCATCGTACCCGATTGCCAACGGATGTCACGAAAGCTTGCGACCTTGGCGGTAATCTCGCGACCCAGCACATTGACGGTGATGCTGACCCCGAGCTTGAGATGGAAATCTTCACCGACCCGGTTGTCGATAGAGACCAAATTTTCGCCGCTGTAATCGGCGGGCCACCAGGCGCCCGCTGTCAGTTGTGCACCTTCTGGTAAAGTCGCTGCCGTCGAGACGCCGCGTTCGCCGCGCACGGCCCAGCGACTTTCCGGATTAACCGGTGCGTTGTCAGCATCGATGCCTTTGATCTTGCTGATGCGCGCCCGAATCATATTCGCGGTCACAACCTTGTGAACCCCGGGCATGGCTTCGACCAACTGTGCGAACGGCACAGCTTGATCGGGTTGGATATCGATGAAGAACATGCTTGGCGCATCGCTCGGAAAGCCATCCTTGATTTGGCGGTCAAGATTGGACTGCAGCAACGCGATGGCCACCAAAACGGAAAGCCCTAAGCCCAGCGATAAGACAACCGACGTTGTCGGTGCGCCGGGACGATACAAATTGGCGAGCGCTAAACGCAGAGACGGCCGTCCCGCCGTGGCACTGTTACGCCCCGCGCTTAAACGCGCGGCAAGCTTCATCACTAGTCCGGCAGCGAGGCGGAACAAGCCCATGGCAATGGCCGCTCCAAAAACAAAGTATGCGGCAAGGCGCGGCTCCTCCGCTGTGCCGATCGTGAACCCAGCCAAGGCAATTGCGACGATAACCACGGCCATAACATATTTTGGTTGTGGCCAACGATTGGATGACGCCAGCAAATTACGGAACAACGCGACGGGTGGAATGTCACGCGCGCGCGCCAGCGGCCATAAGGTAAACAGTGTTGCAGTCAGTATACCGAAGACGGCGGCTTGCCCTAAAGCCAACGGATAAATCCCAAGTTTGGCTTTTACCGGCAACAGATCGCCCAAGGCCGTGGCCGCGAACATCGGAATGATCGCGCCTAGAACTAATCCGATCACGATCCCAATGCCGGCGAGGATTCCGAGCTGAATAAGATACATATTGAAAATGGTATCTGCGCGCGCGCCCAAGCATTTGAGTGTGGCGATGGTGGTCAGCCGCGCATTGAGATGGGCGCGCACGGCGTTGGCGACACCGATCCCGCCCGTCAGCAGCGCAGTTATACCAACCAGTGTTAGGAATAACGTGACGTTATCGAGAAAGGCGTCGAGACCCCGTGCGGCTTGATTGAGTCCGCGTACGCGCCATCCGGCGTCAGGAAAATCGTGTTCCAAACGCGCACGCATCGCATCGGCGGTCTCGCGGCCATTCAGCCTAACGTTATAGATATAGTCGACCAAACTGCCTTCACGCACCAGCTGCGACGCCGTGATCGCACCATCGGCGATCATCACGCGCGGTCCGGCAGTGGTAAAATTTACAGCGCGGTCGGGCTCGGCAACAATCGTCGCACGGATTTGCAAAGCGACTTCGCCAACTTTGAAAGTGTCGCCGACTTTCATCTGTAGTCGTGTCAGCAGCGACGGATCGACAACTGCACCCCACAAACCGTCTTTTTCCGCTAGGGCTTGGTCGAGCGGCATGACGGGATCCAACTCCATCGCGCCGTAGAGCGGATAGTTTCCATCCACACCTTTCAGTTCGATGAGTGCGCGCGCGCCGATTTCGCCGGCGGCGTTTTCGCTGCGCGCCATCGAGCGTAGTTCTACCGCCGTGCTGACGGTGCCGCCCTGCTGTAATGCAGTCATCTCGGTTTGGCCCACCGGCCGTGCGCTGATGCGGGCCTGAATATCTCCACCAAGAAGCGGTTGTGCGTCGGCGGCAATACCGGCTTCCACCGATTGGTTCATGGACGCTGCGCCCGCGATGGCGGTCACGCCGATGGCGATACAGGCGAGGAAAATACGAAAACCGCGCATTCCGGCGCGTAATTCTCGCAGAGCAAATCTCAGAGGAAGAGGAAAGTTTCGATAGCTCCCAACAGCACTCACGCCGGCATGCCTTCGCCCAGACCCTCGCCAACAATCAGGCCGTCAGCGATGCGCACGACACGCTCGCAACGAGCGGCGAGTTTCAAGTCGTGGGTAATAAGCACCAGCGTTGTTTTGTGTTGTGCGTGCATCTCGAACAAGAGATCGATGATTTGCTGGCCGGTTCCGCCGTCCAGATTGCCGGTCGGCTCATCTGCCAAAAGGATTCTCGGCTCGATGGCGAAGGCGCGCGCGAGCGCCACACGCTGCTGCTCGCCGCCCGACAGCTGCCCCGGATAGTGTTCGATGCGGTGCCCAAGGCCGACCGCGCGCAACTGATGCTCGGCGCGGTCGAAGGCGTCTTTACGGCCCGCGAACTCCAAAGGCACCGCGACATTCTCCAGAGCGGTCATGGTTGGAATCAAATGAAACGACTGGAAAACAATGCCGACGGCGTCACGGCGAAACAATGCCAGGGCATCCTCATCCATGGCGGCGTAGTCGGTACCGGCGATGACAACGCGTCCCGACGAGATGCGCTCCAGGCCCGCCACAATCATCAGCAGCGTTGTTTTGCCGGAGCCAGAGGGACCGACAACACCGAGCGCCGTACCAGCATCCACCGACAGATCGACGCCGCGCAGAATGTTGACCGGGCCTGCCGGGCCCTCCAAAGTGAGATGCACCTTGTCGAGATGAATTGCCGTACCCAATTTGGTATCGCGCGGCATTGCATCAATGCTTGCAGGTGAGCTTGGAGATTGCTTCATGCGGGAATTGTTAGCACCTAAGTTCTGGTTACAGAAGGCGCTGCAAGGACTCTGCCTGGCCACGCTCGCGTTGGCGATGATGATGACGTATGGGCCTACTTATGGTGCCGATGTCAAAACGCCAGTCCGCATTCTCGCTTTCGGCGATAGTTTGACGGCGGGTTATGGCCTTGCGGATTTGACAGACTCTTTTCCTGTGCAGTTGGAAAAGGCGCTGAAGAGCAAAGGCCACGACGTGGCGGTGATGCCCGGCGGGATTTCAGGCGACACCAGCAGCGGTGGGCGTTCGCGCCTCGACTGGTCTCTGGCGGAGAAACCTGATGCGGTGATTGTGGAACTGGGCGGTAACGATGCTTTGCGCGCCATCGATCCCAAGATCACCGCCGATAATCTCAACGCCATTGTGCGGCATATCCAAGAGCAGGGCTTGCCCGTGCTCATCGTTGGCATGTTGGCACCGCCGAATTTGGGTCGCGATTTCGAAGATCGCTTCAATGCGATCTATCCAAAACTCGCGAAAGATACAGGTGCGCCGCTTTACCCATTCTTTCTTGAGGGCGCCATTACACAGCCGGAGTTGATGCAGAACGATCACATCCACCCCAATCCGCAAGGCGTGAAAGTGATTGTCGCGAAAATCCTTCCGGCGGTTGAAAAACTGGTCGGCCAGGCCGAAGCGCATCGCGCCGCGGCGAAATAGGTGGAGCGATGTTGCGCCTGTTTGTCGCTCTTCCGCTCCCCGATGGTGTGATCGCGCGTCTTTCAATTATGTGCGCGGGCTTGCCGGGGGCTGGCTGGGTCGCGCCCGGCAATATGCACCTCACGCTGCGCTTCATCGGTGAAGTGGACGAAAGCGTGGCCGAGGAAATCGACAGTCTGCTCGCACATATCGAGGTTGAACCATTCAGTTTGGAGCTGGACGGCGTCGGCACCTTCGGCGAAGGAACGAAGGCGCGCAGCGTTTGGGCGGCGGTGAAGCCTTCGGTGGAGCTCACGCATCTTCAAGCCAAAGTGGAGTCGGCGGTGGTGCGTGCCGGCCTGCCGCCCGAGGGGCGCAAGTTCACCCCGCATGTCACATTGGCGCACTTGAGCCGGCCCCACACAGCACGGCTGGAAGCGTTTATCGCCGGCAACAGCCTGTTCCAGGCTGGCCCTTTTGAAATTCCCCAATTCACCCTTTTCGAAAGCCGCTTAGGCAAGGGCGGGGCGGCCTATATTCCGTTGGTGGATTATCCATTATTCGTACCAGGGACGAATTAATTAGTACCGGGTACAATTAATTATATATATCTATATGATAAATATAACAATTATATGACTAAATTAGTCCCTGGTACGAATTAATTGCTGAATCTCGTCCAATAGGCGCTTATTCGCACCCTCGACGAGATCTAACACCTCTTCGAAGTCCTCCGGGCCGCCGTAATAGGGGTCTGGCACGTCGCTGGGCCTTTTGTTCGAGCTTGGGTGATAGTCCAAAAACAGCTTCACGGCGGTGCGGGCCTTTGCCGGGCATTGGGCGACGAGGTGTTCGAAATGGCCCTGGTCCATGGCCAGGATCAAATCGAATCGCTGAAAGTCGTCGGGTTTCACGCGCCGCGCGCGCAGCATGCTCAAATCGAATCCCCGCGCCGCCGCCGCCGCGACCGTCCTCGGATCGGGTGAATCGCCAATGTGAT
>CAITZE010000033.1 GCA_903896775.1 uncultured bacterium | reverse complement strand
GCGCCATGTGACGTTCGATACCCAATTCTTCCGCCAGACGGATCAGAACCTCGACATTGCCAAGGTCGAGCCCGCGCTCGAAGAAAGCGGTGAAAAGCAATTCCACGGCTTCGTGTTGGCGGCCCAGGGTATGGGCCAAGCGCACCAACCGGTGCGAATTCGCCGAGTTCGGCGTGCGCTTGATTTTATCGAGGGCAAAATTGATGCCTTCGCCTTTGCCCGTATAAATCAGGGCCTCTGCGATGCGGTCGTATTGATGGCTGCCGCCGAATTTGCGTTCCAGATATTCGCGCCGGTCCACGCCCTGGGGCGGTAAGTCAGGATTGAGCAGGAATGACCGATAGCGGACTTCAGGCTTGAGGTTCGGGCGCAGTTTCAGAGCCCGGTCAAAGCGGCGCTTGCCGACAAAACACCAGGGACAAACCGTGTCGAACACAATATCAATACGCATAGGGCGTTCTCCGAACTCCAAGGCGCTATTTTAAACGTTGTCGCGCCCAGCAAAAGCCCAATCTGACGCCGCCATAATGACGCCTTCGCCCACATTTTCAGATGCTCTGCGGTTCTGGCTGAAGCTGGGATTCATCAGTTTCGGCGGTCCGGCGGGGCAAATCGCCATTATGCAGCACGAATTGGTGGATCAGCGCCGCTGGATCGAGCAGGACGCTTTTCTGAGGGCGCTCAATTTCTGCATGCTTTTGCCCGGCCCCGAAGCCACACAGCTGGCAACCTATATCGGCTGGAAACTGCACGGAATGAAGGGCGGCTTGGCCGCCGGCGTTCTGTTTGTCCTGCCGGGAGCGCTGATCCTATATGCCCTGGCTTGGATCGCGGCGGCACGGGGCGACACGACTTTGGTCGGCGCGGTATTTGCCGGGCTGAAACCAGTGGTCGTCGCACTTGTCTTTCATGCCGTGTGGCGCATAGCCCGAAGGGCGCTGAGGAGCGGGATCGCGGTGGCTTTAGCCGTCGGGGCATTTGCGGCTGTAGAACTGGCGCATGCTCCATTTCCTGTCGTGGTTCTAGTAGCAGGCGCAATTGGCTGGCTGATTGCGGGGCGAAGCCCGGACATGGAAAACACCCATGCTGTGCCAGTCGATCCGGAACCGGCGTCATCATTTTCGGCGCGCGTGCTGCGCATGGCGGCTCTATATGTGGCGTTGCTGGTTATACCTTTGGGCATCGTGGCAGCCGTCGCAGGCCCAGATCCTTACCTCTCGTTGGCAAGGTTTTTTACACAAACGGCTTTCGTGACGTTCGGTGGTGCTTACGCGGTGTTGCCGTATGTCGCTGAAGTCGCTGTAAATCATTTCCATTGGCTGAGCCCCGACCAAATGATCAATGGTCTCGCCTTGGCGGAAACGACGCCCGGGCCTTTGATCCTCGTCTTGCAATACGTGGGTTTCTTCGCGGGCTGGAATGCGCCTGGTGCACTCGGTCCTTTTATGGCCGCCACGCTCGGTGCGGCAGTGACGACTTATGCGACGTTTTTGCCGTCACTATTTCTAATTCTGATTGGTGCGCCGTATGTGGAGCGCATTACCCAGGTCAAATCCGCACGCGGCGCATTAGCGGCGATTACATCCGCCGTGGTCGGCGTCATGGCGACCTTGACGGTGTTTTTTGCGAAACAAGTCGTCTTCACAAGCGATGGAGACATCGACGTGGTTGCGATTATTGCCATCGTCGTAGCGCTCGCCGTATTATTGAGGTTCAAGCTCAGTTTGCACTGGGTTGTGCTGGCGGGCGG
>CAITZE010000032.1 GCA_903896775.1 uncultured bacterium | reverse complement strand
TGCCGCGCTTCAAATCCATCGGGTTCATGCCGGCCGCGACCGACTTGCAGCCTTCGCGAACGATGGCTTGAGCCAGAACGGTGGCAGTGGTGGTGCCGTCGCCGGCCAGGTCGTTGGTCTTGTTGGCGACCTCTTTCACCATTTGCGCGCCCATGTTCTCGAACTTGTCTTTCAGTTCGATTTCCTTGGCGACAGTGACGCCGTCCTTGGTGATACGCGGAGCGCCGAACGACTTTTCGATCACGACGTTGCGGCCTTTGGGACCGAGTGTGACCTTTACGGCGTTGGCGAGGATGTCGACGCCGCGCAACATGCGGTCGCGCGCGTCAGCGGAGAATTTTACGTCTTTGGAAGCCATGTTTAGTGTTCCCTTGCGGAATGTTTCTTAGAAAAGTCGCTTAAACGTTCAGCGGCTTATTCAAGGATGCCGAGGATGTCGGATTCCTTCATGATCAGCTGCTCTTTGCCGTCGATCTTCACTTCCGTGCCGGACCACTTGCCGAAGAGGATCTTGTCGCCCTTCTTCACGTCCAGCGGCACGAGCTTGCCGGCTTCGTCACGGTTGCCCGCGCCGACAGCGACGACTTTGCCTTCCATAGGCTTTTCCTGAGCGGTGTCGGGAATGATGATGCCGCCCTTGGTTTTGGCGTCGGAAACAACGCGTTCTACCAGAACCCGGTCGTGCAATGGCCGAAATTTCATTTCAACCCTCCTTCTAATTGATTGATACGTAAGTGTTTTTTAATCCCCTCGGGGAGGCATACGAAAACCGTTAGCACTCTCCCTTGACGAGTGCCACGTAGGTAGTGCCTCCCCCTTGATGAGTCAAGGGACGGTCCTGTGAAAAACGGGGAGAAAACGGGACTTTAAGCCTGCTTGGGGCCCATGAGCGGAGGGGCGTGCTTCCTGTCGCGGTACACGAAATAGAGGTTCCGCGCGTAGATCAGCAGGCCACCGACTTGCGGCACCAGGAACACCGGGTCTTTAACATCGTAAGCATAGAAGGCCGTCAGCGCCGCGCCGACCAGACTCAAATACCAGAAAGCCACCGGGATAACGCTGCGCTGAGCGCGCTCGCTAGCGATCCATTGCACGAAGAAGCGCGAGCCAAACAGCACCTGCCCGACGATGCCCAGCGCCTTGGTGGCGTCCATGTGCGAGAACCAATCGACGAACCACGTCATAGAAGGCTCCTAAATCCCCAATCCCGCCATCCTTGGCCCCGGTTTAGGGGCCGAGGATCCAGAACTTTTATAAACAAAAGCCTGGATGCTCGCGGCTATCGCCGCAAGCATGACATTGTATGTGAATAATACCCGTTTCAAAGCTTCGGTAGAGTATTCCGCCGCAACAACCAGAACACGCCCAGCAGATCGACAAGGCCAATCGCCCCACGTTGCAGGATGCCGTATTTCGACACGCCGCGTGTGCGCGGGCGATGATTGACCGGCACCGAAACCACCGTGCCGCCAGCACGGATCACCAGCGCCGGCATAAAACGATGCAGCGCATTGAAGCGCGGCAATTCCAGAAACAGATCACGGCGAATGAGTTTGATGCCGCAGCCGGAGTCCGGCGTGCGGTCTTGCAGCAGCGCACCGCGCACGCCATTGGCGATGCGCGAGGCTACTAACCGCGCCGCGCTATCCTGACGTTTCGCGCGCCGGCCCAGGAATAAGGTGCGTGCCGCTTGATCGCCGCGCTGATCACGCATGGCCAGCATCTTCGGCAGATCGGCGGGATCATTCTGGCCGTCGCCGTCGAGGGTCGCGATCCAAATTCCCTCGGCCGCCGCAACGCCCGAGATCGTCGCCTGACTCTGGCCGCAGGAGTGACGATGGCGAATGAGACGGATCTGAGGATCGGCGGCGGCGAGCGCGCCCAATTCCGCAGCCGTCGCATCAGTCGAGCCATCGTCGACATAGACGATCTCGTAGGCGAGCTTGCCCTTTAGCGCAGCATGGATTTCGCCCGTCAACGGACCGGCGTTTCCGGCCTCGTTCTTCATCGGCACGACGACAGATAATTCTGGGACTTTAATTTCAGGCGTTTCGGCGGTCATAACCTCGTCTTACACGGGCCCGTTACACAAGGCAAAGGGCTGCTTTCTGTGCCCCTTCCACACCGATCTTTACATCCGGCGCGCCCTTCGCTATTAAGGATATATAATATCCTTAATAGGAGACCACGATGTCGAACCGCCTTGCGCTCACCTACATGGACCTTGCCGCCGAGCAGACCAAAAAACTGCTGGCCTTCAGCGCCGCAGTTGCCGGCGGAGCCATCGAAGAACCCACCCGCGATCTCGTGTCCATTCGCGCGTCGCAGATGAACGGCTGCGCCTTCTGTCTCGATATGCATATCAAGCAGGCGCGGCTGCATGGCGAGCGCGAGTTACGGCTGCATCACGTCGCGATCTGGCCGGAATCGCCGCTGTTCACCGCGCGCGAAAAAGCCGCCCTGGCCTGGACGGAAGCCTTGACCGCACTCGGTGCAAAAGGCGTATCGGACGCCGCCTATAACTATGCGAGCGCCGCTTTCTCGGAGAAGGAACTCGCGGATCTCACGTTCTGTATCGCCAATATCAATACCTGGAACCGGCTGGGCACCGCTTTTCAGCCTGCGCCGGGATCGGCCGATCAGCGCTTTGGGCTGGATAAAGCCAACCTCACCTAACTCCGCGCACTTAACTCCGCGCGAGCAGCCATTCCGTATTTTTGGCGGCGAGTTCGGCGGGGATATCGCTTTCCAGAGTCTTCGCGAGGTCCGACAGGCGCACGCCGCGCAAAGTTTTACGCCACGCGGCGTCGGCCTCCCACATCACGCGCGCAACGGCGCAAGGCTTGGGGTCGCGCATTCTTGTAGGCCTGCACGGATTGTTGCGCCGGATTTCGGTGCAGGCAAAACTTGAGGTCCTGCCTTCCACCGCTTCGACCACGTCGAGGAAAGTGATTTCGCTCGGCGCTTTAGCCAAACGATAACCGCCGTTAGGCCCCAGCGTGCCCTCGATAATCCCGGCCTGCGATAAACTCTGCAGCGCTTTGGACAGGTATTCCTTCGGCACCTCGTGGAACTCGGCCAGAACTTTGGTGGCGAGGAAGCGCTCGGCGGGCATTCCGACCATCACCGCGCAACAATGCAAAGCCCATTCGACCTGATTGCGGAGAAGCATAGCCGCGCATCCTCATGCTGGTTTAAGGATACGAAGTATCCGTAACCGGCGGGATATTGTCAAAAACTCCCGGCTGAAAATCGGGTCACATTCACCTGTGCGATTGCTATAGTTGTCATCGCTCAATCCTTGGCCTAAACCCTCGATCCATGACCTCGACCCTTACCGCTTCTCCTCACATTCGCGCTATGGCTTGGTGGCTGACCCTTTGCGCCGTCATGGTCTTCGGCATGGTGATGCTGGGCGGTGCGACGCGTCTCACGGAATCCGGCCTCTCGATGGTGGAGTGGAAACCACTCACCGTCACACCGCCGATGGGCGATGCCGAGTGGCAAGCCGAATTCCAGAACTACCAGCAGTCGCCGCAGTTCGAGCAAAAGAATAGCTGGATGACCGTCGAAGACTTCAAAGGCATCTATTGGCTGGAATATCTGCACCGCCTGTGGGGCCGTATCATCGGTATGGTGTTCCTGCTGCCGTTCCTGTGGTTCCTCGCCAAAGGCGCCATCGATAGACCGCTGGCTTGGAAGCTCGGCGGATTGTTTGTGCTGGGCGGCGCGCAAGGTGCGCTGGGTTGGTTCATGGTCGCGAGCGGACTGGAGAGCCAGCCCGCCGTCAGCCAGTACCGCCTCGCCGCGCATTTATTCACGGCGCTGCTTTTATATGCGGCGCTGATCTGGACGGCGCTTGATCTCTTCGCGCGCACAAGAATCCCCGGCCAGAAATCCCGCGACGATGCACTGCTGTGGCGGCCTGCCGCTGCGCTTGCTTGCGCCGTGGTCTTCGTCATGGTTTCGGGCGCCTTCGTTGCGGGCTTGCGCGCTGGTCTTGCTTACAACACCTTCCCCTTGATGGATGGTCATCTTGCCCCGCCGGGTCTGTTCATCATGACGCCGTGGGTTGCGAACCTGTTCGAGAACGCCACCACCGTGCAGTTCGATCACCGCGTTCTGGCCGTCACGCTGCTGCTGGCGATTGCCGGAGGTTGGATGTGGGCGCGGCGTAAGCTGCTCTCGCGCCGCGCGCGCATTCTGGTTCACGCGGTGCTCGGCATGGCGCTGATCCAGGTCAGCCTCGGCATCTCGACATTATTGTTAGTGGTACCGGTGCCTTTGGCGCTCGCCCACCAGACCGGCGCCTTGACCTTGTTCACCCTCGCCTTATGTCTAGCGCATACGGTGCGCGCGCCGGCCCGCGAACCGGGCTATGCTCAATCCTTACAAGTCAAACCGGCGGAGTAAGTACCATGGCCGATCTCAAAGAGACCGAAACGCTGTTCTTCGCTAAGACCGGCATGGACAAGGGCGCCGTGGACAAGATCGTCGGCAATGCCTTGAAAGGCTGCGACGACGGCGAGCTGTATCTGGAATACGCCCAGTCTGAGAATTTCCTGTTCGATGACGGGCGCATCAAAAACGCGTCTTTCGATACCTCGCAAGGTTTTGGCCTGCGCGCTGTTTCTGGCGAGACCACGGGCTTTGCGCATTCTTCCACCTTGAACGAGCAAGCCCTCGCGCGCGCCGCCGATACCGTGCGCGCCGTGCGTTCAGGCAGCGGCGGCACTTTCGCCGATCCGCCGCAGGGCACCAACCACCAGCTTTATACCGATGCCAATCCGCTGCCCGCCGTGCCTTTCGATGTGAAGGTCGGCGTGCTGGCCGAGATCGATGCTTACGCCCGCGCACGCGATCCGCGCGTCAAACAAGTCACCGCGTCTCTCGGCGGATCGTGGCAGGCTGTGCATATCGTGCGTCCCGGCGGTGAAGCCGTGGCCGATATCCGCCCGCTGGTACGTCTCAATGTGAACATCGTCGTCGGCGACGGCACGCGCATGGAAACCGGCAGCTACGGCACCGGTGGCCGTGTGCTCTACGGCGAGTTCTTGAAACCCGAACGCTGGAAAGCCGCTGTCGATGAAGCGCTGCGTCAGGCGCTGGTGAACTTGGATTCCATCGAAGCACCCGGCGGCGAAATGCCGGTGGTGCTGGGCCCAGGCTGGCCCGGCATTCTGTTGCATGAAGCCGTGGGTCACGGGCTTGAAGGCGATTTCAACCGCAAGAAAACTTCCGCCTTCTCCAACCTCATGGGCCAACGCGTCGCCGCCAAAGGTGTCACCGTCGTCGACGACGGTACCTTCGCCGACCGCCGCGGTTCGCTGACCATCGACGACGAAGGCACACCGACCTCACGCACCGTGTTGATCGAAGACGGCATCCTCACCGGCTATTTGCAGGACCGTTTGAACGCGCGCCTCATGGGCATGAAGCCCACAGGCAACGGACGCCGCCAGTCCCACGCCTATCATCCGATGCCGCGCATGACGAACACTTTCATGCTAGGCGGCGACCGCGATCCGCAGGAGATCATTGGTTCGGTGAAGAAGGGCCTCTATGCCGTCAGCTTCGGCGGCGGCCAGGTCGATATCACCT
>CAITZE010000031.1 GCA_903896775.1 uncultured bacterium | reverse complement strand
TTGGCCTCGTGCTTACACGCATGGCCGGCATTGGCGATATTCGTGCGATTGGATCGGGTAATATCGGCGCTACCAATGTCTTGCGCACAGGCAACAAAGGCCTCGCCTTCGCCACGCTCGTTCTCGACGGTGGGAAAGGCGCTTTGGCGGTTCTATTGGTGAAAGCATTCTTTGGCGCCGATGCCATTCCGTTGTCGCTCGTGGCTGGTGCCGCCGCTGTGCTGGGCCACAATTTTCCGGTCTGGCTGAACTTCAAAGGTGGCAAAGGTGTCGCCACGACTTTCGGCCTCATGATTGCCGCAGCGCCTGTGATCGGCGTGATGGCTTGCCTGACATGGCTCGCGACCGCCGTGATCTTTCGGATCTCTTCCTTGGCCGCGCTGGTAGGTCTCGCCCTCGCACCGGTCTATGCTTTGATGACCGGGCATTTCAATGAAGCCATTGCCTTTGCCGCATTGGGTGCGCTGGGTTGGATCAGGCATGCCGCCAACTTGCGTCGCCTGCTGAAAGGTGAAGAGCCGCGCATCGGCGCCAAGAGCAAACCTTCGAGCACGCCAGCCTAAAGGGTTCTCATGTCAACTCCGGCACCCGCAGAGTTGTCTTACGAAGACGTGATCGATTGGATCAGGCTCGCGGGCTCGCCCGGCATCGGCGCGAAAACTTTCAAACAATTACTCGTCCGCTTTGGCGCGGCTCATGAAGTCATCGCGCGACAAGCCGATTGGGGCATACGCAAGCAAGGCGACGTTCCGCAGCCCGCCGTCGCTGAGCGTGAATTCGAAGCAGCGACCAAAGCCGGCTTGCGCTATCTGCCTTTCACCGACCCACGGTATCCGCAGCCGCTGGCCGCGCTCGATGATCCTGCACCCTTGCTGCTGGTCAAAGGCAACCTCGATATTCTCGCTACACCTTTGATCGCCGTTGTCGGTGCACGCAACGCGACCGTGAATGGACGAAAGTTCGCGAAGGTCCTCAGTGCGGATTTGGCCAAGGCCGGTTACGGCGTGATTTCCGGTATGGCGCGCGGCATCGACGGCGCGGCCCATGAAGGCGCGCTGACAAATGGCACCACCGTCGCTGTCTTAGCCGGCGGGACCGATGTGATCTATCCGCCGGAGCACCGCGAGCTTTATGCCCGCATCGCCGAGACCGGCGCGGTGATTTCTGAAATGCCGCCGGGGACCGAACCGCAGGCGTCTTTATTTCCGCGCCGTAACCGCATTATCTCCGGTGCGGCGCGCGGGGTGGTGGTCGTTGAGGCAACGCCGCGCTCGGGCTCGCTCATCACCGCGCGCTATGCCGCTGACCAGGGGCGCGAGGTTTTTGCTGTGCCGGGCTCGCCCTTGGACCCGCGCGCTCATGGCCCGAACGGCCTGATTCGGGACGGCGCGACCTTAATCCAATCTGCAGATGATATTTTATCTGAATTACCCTTATTACGGGTATCAACCACACATTTTTCTTCAAAGCTTCCGAAAACTTCTCAAGTTGCTGAAATTATTGACGAAAATATTGACCCCTCTATACGTCTCAGGATCGAGGCGGCCCTGGGTACCACCCCGGCTGCTGTTGACGAAGTAATGAGGCAATGCCAAGTGTCAGCCGCTGTCCTGGCCTCCGTTCTCCTTGAATTAGAGTTGGCGGGGCGGCTCGAGAGGTTGCCTGGCAACCGTGTGGCATTAGTCGGAACGGTTTGAATTTTTTAACTTTTCCGCGCTAACAGCAAAATCCACAGGCCAAAAAGCACCCCCGAATGCGGCCCAGCCGGCTGGGTTTGGCACGCGGAATGAATATAAAGTAGGACGCCTAAATGAAGGTCGTGATCGTCGAATCCCCGGCCAAAGCCAAGACCATCAACAAGTATCTTGGGGATGGTTTTAAGGTGTTGGCGTCCTATGGGCACATCCGCGATCTGCCGCCCAAAGACGGCTCTGTCCGCCCCGATGAAGACTTCGCCATGGATTGGGAAGTGGACGCCGGCTCGCAGAAGCACATTAAAGAAATCCTCGATGCCTTGAAGGGCGCCGACGGCGTCATTCTCGCAACCGACCCGGACCGCGAGGGTGAAGCCATTTCCTGGCACGTTCAGGACGAACTCGAGCGCCGCAAAGCCCTGAAAGGCATGCCGGTCAAACGCGTGACCTTCAACGCCATCACCAAAAATGCCGTGCTGGAAGCCATGCAGCATCCGCGCGATGTCGATCAGCAGCTGGTGGATGCGTACCTCGCCCGCCGCGCGCTCGATTATCTCGTGGGCTTTACGCTCTCGCCGGTGCTGTGGCGCAAATTGCCCGGATCAAAGTCCGCCGGCCGCGTTCAGTCCGTCGCTTTGCGGCTGATCTGCGACCGCGAAGCCGAAATCGAGAAGTTCATCGCCGAGGAATATTGGACGGTCGGCGCGGATATGAACACGGCCAAGGCCGAGAAGTTCGCTGCGCGCCTGACGCATTTCGAAGGCAAGAAACTCGACAAATTCGATCTCAACAACGGCGAGATCGCCGAACGGGCCGCGACGGCTGTGCGCAACGGCAAGTTCACGGTGACTTCCGTCGAGAAGAAAACCAAACAGCGCCGCCCCTATGCGCCCTTCACGACCTCGACCTTGCAGCAGGACGCCTCGCGCCGGCTTTATTTCTCGGCGCGCCAGACCATGGACATTGCCCAGAAGCTCTATGAAGGCTTCGAGATCGGCGGCGAAACTGTGGGTCTTATCACTTATATGCGTACCGACGGCGTGCAGATGGACGGTGAAGCCATCACCTCCGTGCGCAAACTGATTGGCGAACGTTACGGCGCGAAATTCGTGCCCGAAGCGCCGCGCGTCTACAAAAGCAAAGCCAAGAATGCGCAGGAAGCGCACGAAGCCATTCGCCCGACCGATGCGAACCGCACGCCCGACAGCGTTGCGCCGTATCTGTCCGCCGACCAATTGAAGCTCTATGAACTGATCTGGAAGCGCACGATGGCGAGCCAGATGGAATCCGCCGTGCTCGATCAGGTGTCGGTGATTTCGTCGACCGCCGATCAACAAACTCAATTGCGCTCAAGCGGCTCGACTATCGTCTTCAAAGGCTACATGGAAGTTTACGACGATACCGCCGCTGCGGCTGCCGCTGCGCCAGGCGAAGCTGGCGCCGAAGACGAAGAAGCCATGGGCAACTTACTGCCGGTCGTCACCGAAGGCCAGAAGCTCGATGTCGGCACTGTTACGCCCGAACAGCATTTCACGCAGCCGCCGCCGCGCTACTCGGAAGCTAGCCTCGTCAAATCGCTGGAAGAAAAAGGCATTGGCCGTCCGTCGACCTACGCCTCCATCATCCAGGTGCTGCAAGACCGCAAATATGTCCGCATGGACAACCGCCGCTTCATCCCTGAAGACCGCGGTCGTGTGGTTATCGCCTTCCTGGAGAGCTTCTTCGGCCGTTATGTCGAATACAATTTCACCGCCGATCTGGAAAACCAGCTCGACGAAATTTCCAGCGGTAATCTGGACTGGAAAAAAGTCCTCGCCGATTTCTGGCGCGACTTCATCGTTGCCATCGACGGTACCAAAGACCTGACACGCACGGCTGTGATCGATGCGCTCGACAGCTTGCTCGAGCCGCACCTGTTCCCGGTAAAGGCCGACGGCAGCAACCCCCGCAAATGCCCAGCCTGCGCTGATGGCCGCATTGGGTTGAAGTTCGGCAAGTTCGGCTCGTTCATCGGCTGCAGCAAATATCCCGAGTGCCGCTACACGCGCCCGCTTGGCGCGCCGGAGCCCGGCGCCGGCGAAGTGCTGGACGGCCCCAAGGAACTCGGCCTGGACCCCAAGACCGGTCTCAAGATCACCTTGCGCGTTGGCCCCTATGGTCCTTACGTGCAATTGGGCGGCGAAGAAGTTCTGCCCGCGCCAGTACCTGCTCCGGTGGCCGAGGAAGTCGGCCCCGACGGCAAAAAGAAGCGCAAGAAGAAGGCCGCGCCCAAGGACAAACCCAAACGTGCGTCGCTGCCCAAAGGCACCCAAATCGCCGATGTCGATTTGGAACGCGCACTAAAACTGTTATCGCTGCCGCGCGAGATCGGCGTCGAGCCCGAAAGCGGCGAAATGATTCTGGCCGGTATTGGCCGCTTCGGGCCTTACCTGAAGGTCGGCCCGCGCTATCAGTCGCTGCCCAAGGACGACGACGTTCTGGAAATCGGCCTGAACCGCGCGGTTATCGTGCTGGCCGAAGGCAAAGAACGCGCGGCCAAGCGCGGTGGCGGAGCCGGTGCCAAGAATATCGGCAATCACCCCGAAGACGGACGCGCCATTACGTTGCGCTCGGGTCGCTTTGGCGCTTACGTACAGCACGGTCAAATCCGCGCGACACTGCCCAAGGATGTGGACGCCGCAACGCTCAGCGTCGACTCAGCCGTTGCCCTGTTGATAGCAAAAGCCGCCAAGGGCGGTGCTGCGGTAAAAGCACCGAAAAGCAAGATGGCTAAAGCCGGCGCGACGGTCGAGAAAGCCGCCAAGGCAGCAAAAGCTGTCAAGAAGGCCGCGCCTAAGACCGCCAAGAGTCGCGCCAAAACGACGAAAGCCGCCGCTGAGTAATACTTTTGTCATCCCCCACGAAAGCGGGGGATCAACCTCTCAGCAAAACTCCCACCGTGCACTTCGATACGGTAGATTTCCCGCACTCGCTTCATGCGCTCGCTTTTTATATTGCGCGCGTTTACCGCGCGCGTAGGGAATGACAATATACGTGCATGCAACCTTATAAGAAAAAGAAGACTCCTATTACGATAGAACTACCCAGCAAGGACGAGATCCTTGCGTTTATCCGCGATTCCAAAACCCAAGTCGGCAAGCGCGAGATCGCACGCGCCTTCAACATCACCGGCCCGGCGAAGATCGCCCTCAAGGCCCTGCTAAAAACCCTGAAACAAGACGGCGATGTCGAACCCGGCGAGAAACGCCGCGTTGGCCGCCCCGGCGCACTACCGCCGGTCGAAGTCATCGACATCACGCACACCGACCGCGACGGTGATCTGTTCGCGAAACCCGCGAAGTGGGACTCCGACGCACCGCCGCCGGTGATCCTTGTCGTACAGCCCAAAGCGCGTAGCCAGGCCAAAGGCAAATACAAACCGCTCACCGTCGGCGTTGGCGATCGCGTACTGGCAAAGATTCTCCCTGCCGGTGATGACACTTATGAAGCGCGACCCATCAAGAGGCTCGCCGAAGCGCCGACACGCCTGCTCGGCGTTTATCAGCCCGATGGCGACATCGGCCGCCTCAAACCGGTCGATAAAAAATACCGCCATGAGGTCATCATCGCGCGCAGCGACGTTGGACCGGCACTTCCCGGCGATTTGGTCTCCGTAGAAGTTTTCGATGTGCCGCGTTACGGACCGCAGCGCGCGCGTGTCATCGAACGCCTCGGCCCAATGAACGCGAGCAAGAACCTCAGTCTCATCGCCATCCATGCGCAAGGCATCCCCCATACCTTCAGTGATGATGCCGTCGCCCAAGCTGCTGCCGCCAAAGCCGCCCCGCTCGGCGACCGTGTTGATTTACGCCAAATCCCGCTCGTGACCATCGACGGTGAAGACGCCCGAGACTTCGACGACGCTGTCTTCGCCGAACCCGATACCGATGCCAACAATGAAGGCGGCTGGCATTTGCTCGTCGCCATCGCCGATGTCGCCTGGTACGTGCGTGCGGGCGACGCCCTGGACCGCGATGCCTATGTGCGCGGCAACTCGGTCTATTTCCCGGACCGCGTTGTGCCGATGTTGCCGGAAGAGTTATCCAACGGCTGGTGCTCGCTGAAGCCCCACGAAGACCGCCCTGTGCTGGCCGCCCATATGTGGATCAACGCCCAAGGCAAATTGCTGCGTCATAAAATCATTCGCGGCCTCATGCGTTCCGAAGCGCGACTGACCTACACGCAAGTGCAAGCGGCTCGCGACGGCGCGCCCGATGCCATTACTGCGCCGCTTATGGAGCGCGTCATCAATCCGCTTTACGGCGCTTATGCGGCTTTGGAAGATGCGCGCTCGAAACGCGGCACGCTGGAGCTTGATCTGATCGAGCGCAAAATCATTGTCGACCGCGAAGGCAAAATCCTCGGCGTCGAACCTCGCGCGCGCTACGATAGTCACAAGCTGATCGAAGAGTTCATGATCGCGGCCAACGTCGC
>CAITZE010000030.1 GCA_903896775.1 uncultured bacterium | reverse complement strand
GATCTCGCCGGCCTGATCGTCATCGACTTCATCGACATGGAAGACAACCGCAACAACCACGCGGTTGAACGCAAGCTGAAGGAGTCGCTCAAGGCCGACCGCGCCCGCATCCAGGTGGGCCGCATCAGCCACTTCGGTCTTTTGGAACTCTCGCGCCAACGTCTGCGTCCCAGCTTGATCGAAGCCAACTTCCGCGTCTGCGCCCATTGCGCGGGCTCAGGCATGGTCCGTTCGACGGAATCCGCCGCCGTCTATTCGCTGCGGATGCTGGAAGAAGAAGGCGGCCGTCAGCGTTCGAGCGAAGTCACGATCACCACGCATCCCGACGTGGCGCTGTATCTGCTTAACTACAAACGCGAAGCCTTGGCCAGCATCGAGAGCCGCTATCGTCTGCGCACCATTGTGCTGGGCGATGCGACCTTAGTGCCGCCGAACATTCGCCTGGACCGCGTCAAAGCGGTGCGGAACGGCGAAGACGGCGAAGCCCTGCCCTTCCGCGAACCGCCCCGCGAGATCGAACACCAGCGCCCGGCCGTGATTGAAGCCGACGTTGAGGACGATGAAGACTCTTCCGAAGATGCGCCGGAACCCCGTGCGCAGGAATCGCGTCACCGCGACCAGCGCCCGCCCAGAGACGGAAATCGTGATAACAATCGTGATGGTAACCGCGACGGCAATCGTGATGGAAATCGCGATTCCAACCGCGACCATAATCGGGATGCCACCCGCGACGCCAATCGTGATGCCAATCGCGATGGTGCTGGCCGCGAAGACGGCAGCGGCCGCAAGCGTCGTCGCCGCAGACGTCGCGGCGGCGCCAATCGCAATGCCGATGGTTCGATCACGCCGGGCACAGGTAACGAGTTCGCCGGCGCGCCGCACTCCGAAAATCCCTCCGCTGCACCGCGCGAACACGGCGTCGATGGCGAACATCATGACGGCGAGAACCATGATGAAAATCACGGCGAAAATCACGGCGAAAACCACGGTGGCGACCAGCAAGCTGGCGCGCCCGGCGGTGAGCGTCCCGGTCGCGATGATCCGGCCCGGCGCGGACGCCGGCGTGGACGTCGCGGCGGTCGCCGTCGTCGTCGCGGTGGCGAACCCGGCAGCGAAAATACCGGTGAACACAGTGGTGAACACAGCGGCGAAAACGGCGCACTGCAGAGTGGTGCGCCCAGTGAAAACGGTGCGCAGCATGAGCCTGCCGGCCACAACGAACACCACGAGCACAGCCCAAGCGAAGCGCCGGCCCACGTCGCCGCCGTACAGGCTTCTGAACCAGCGCAAACATCTTCTAGCGATGCGCCTGCCGGCAACAACGGCGCCAAAGGGTTTTTCCGCGCTTTAAAAGAAGGTGCGAAATCCTGGCGGCGCAACGACGGCAACGAGGCGTCCAGCGAAGCGCCCGCTGCAGCAGCACCAGTTGCCGCAGCACCGCCCGCGCCACCGGCTGCCGCACCTGCGCCGCAGCCGTCCCGTGCTGAAGCCCCACGTGCTGAAGCTAAAGAAGCGGAACCGTCGGGTCCGTCTCGTAAAGGCTGGTGGGACGCTAAAGAGTAACTTTTAGGATTTGGGTCTCTGCGCGCCCGGTGAAGACCGGGCGCCAGTTCTCCTAAACTCGCGACGCTCGTTAAGGAGAACTAGGCGCGCCACTTTGCGAGGCGCGTGCAGGCCTCTTCCATGTCATCCGTGCTGCGGGCGAAAGAAAACCGCACAAACTGATGGCCGTGAAAGGGATCGAAATCGATCCCCGGCGTCGTCGCCACGCCGGCTTCATTCAGCATGCGTTTGCAGAACACCGCGGCGTCTTCGCCAAACCCTGAGATGTCGGCGTAGATGTAAAACGCACCGTCTGCGGGCGCGAAGCGCGTAAACCCGCTTTCGGGCAAACGGCGCAGCAACACTTCACGATTACGGGCATAGCGCGCGACATTGGCATCTAACTCGTCGCGGCAATCGAACACCGCGATGCCGCCGACTTGCGAAATCGCGGGCGGTGAGATGAATAGATTCTGCGCAAGGCATTCCAACGGGCGCAAAAGATCGGTCGGCACCACAAGCCAACCCAGACGCCAGCCCGTCATGCTGAAATATTTGGAGAAGCTGTTCACCACGATGGCATTCTCCGACACACCGGCGGCGGAGGTTGCCTCCACGCCGTAAGTGATGCCGTGATAAATCTCGTCGGAGATAAGCCGCACGCCGTTGGTGTCGCAAAAGGCCGCCAGCTCGCGGAAGGCCTCGGGCAGAATCACCGAACCGGTAGGATTGGCGGGGCTCGCGACAATCAAACCGTCGGGCAAACCCTCAGGCTGCCGTGACATCTTCTTCAAGTGATCGACGGTGGGCTGATAGCGCGTCGCCGCATCAACCTCGATCAATTCAGGCACAATGCCGAGGCTGGTCAATGTATGCCGATAGGCCGGATATCCCGGTGCTGCCAATGCCACACGATCACCGGCTTCAAAGGCGGCGAGGAACGCCAGCACAAAGGCTCCCGAAGAACCGATGGTGACAAAAATCCGCTCCGCCGGCACATCGATGCCGGATGTCTCGCGATAATGGCGCGCGATGCGTTCACGCAGCGCCGGCATTCCACCGGCCAGCGTGTAGCCCAGAGGATCATTCTCGAGAGCTCGCGCCACGGCACGCGCGGCACCGGCGGGAATTCCGGTCGACGGCTGGCCCACTTCAAGATGCATGATGCTGCGCCCTGCCGCTTCCAAGGCGGCGGCTTCGCGCATCACGTCCATCACAATGAACGGCGGCACCAGTGCCCGCTGCGCAATCTTGA
The DNA here is from genome assembly GCA_903896775.1 of uncultured bacterium. Classification (GTDB taxonomy): domain Bacteria; phylum Pseudomonadota; class Alphaproteobacteria; order Rhodospirillales; family Rhodospirillaceae; genus SHVO01. The sequence continues at coordinate 8,891 of CAITZE010000030.1, read as the reverse complement.
TCGCCATAACCTGTCCCTAACTACTTCTTCGAATTGAGGACAACCGCATATCCAGCGCCGGCCGGATCGCTCTGCACCAGGCAGGCATGTTCATCGAGATCGCAGGTCAACATATTGACCAGACCCGAACGCCGGGCGGTCACGGGTCCGTCCACCTTATGCCGCTCGACGATGGTCGCTTTAGCCACAACCGCCGTGCGTGGGATCGCTTCGGAACCAGCCGCTGCCGCTGCGAAGATCAATTTGTTGTTGGAACGATTGACTGCAATCACCGACGCCAACGGATGGCGAGGTGCGACTTCCGGCGACGGCGCCAATAAAAAGCCCATGCCAGTTGGCATCATGCCGGTGCCGAAGGGCTTGCCCATATCGAACCCGCAGGCGACCGCACCGCCCGCGTTATCGGAGACAACAAAGCTAGTAGCCCCTGCCGTGGTGAACTCATCCGCAGGTGACTGCGGCGGCGCTGCATCGAAAGCGTCCTTGAACTCGCCGCCGCCGACTTCTTTCGGCAGTACATACACACGCGCCGCGCCATCGTCGAAACCGGCGGCTGCGACCCAGGTCGGCACATTGCTTTCCATGTCCGCGATGGTGATCGCACCGCCCGCCGTTGCAATGGCGTCTTCAACATCGTGGCCCGCGGTTCCGGTGTAAAACGCGCTGGGTCCATGCTCGCGCAAACGTCCCAAGGTCGTTGCGAGATCGGGCTGCTTGGCGGTATCGCCGACCTGAAGCGTTTGCCGGCGCGGTGTCATGAAAGTGGTGAGCGCCGTGCGGTCGTTGACCAAGGCACCGCCATCGGCGGCCAGATCCTGCGCGAAAGCGCGCGACACCTTATGCCCGAAGCGCGCGAGATTTTCCGCCGGCGCTACCACTTGCGCCCAGGGCAGCTTGCCGTATTTCGCATGCAAGGCGAACAGGCCGCGCGCGAGCGCGGGAATTGCCGAGCGATATCGCGCGGCACCCTTGTCTTCCCCGGCGCGTGCCGTGAAATCGAGGGCTTCGGTCGTGCCGCTAACGCTATCGTGAACAATGCAGGCGCCGCTGCCGCCGAGCCCGGCCGATGACGGCAATGTGACTGAAAGGGCGAGGCCCATCGCCGCGGCGGCATCGGTGGCCGTACCGCCAGCCTTCAGAATATCGCGCGCAACCATAACGGCTTCCGGCTCATCGGCAGCGATCATGCCGGTATAAAACGGGCTGACATCGCCTGCGCCCAATTGTAACCGAACTTGCGGCAAGCTGTCGCAGCCGGCCAGGATTCCGCCGAGAAGTCCTGTCATTACAAGGGCTCCACACAGCGAAAAAAGGCGGCGAGCGCTCCCGGGAAAATGCCATAATCCGGCGCTATCTCTACCTCTGCCGGACACGTGGGAGCGGCCGGCCCAGCTTTTAACCATATGCCGTACTTTAACCCCGTGTGTGAGCCCGTGACTGTGCAAGTAACTGTGCAAACGTCTGTGCAAAACTCTGACTTCTTTCCTGCCGTGCCTGGGGGCGCGCAAAAACGTGCTGGCCGATGGGCGAGCCGCTTCCTAGCGGCGGCGTCCCTCGGCGTTCTCCTGATGGGTACAAGCGGCCACGCTCGGGCGCAAGACTTCAGTAGCGGCATGATTCTGGAAGACACCGAGATCGGCGAAACTTTAAAAGCATACGCACGCCCGTTGCTGATCGCCGGTGGCATCCCGCCCGAAAGCATCGCCATCCACATGATCGTGGACAACACCTTGAACGCCTTCGCCACCGAAGGCGGCAATGTCTACATCCACACCGGCCTGCTGCTCCGCGCAAAGAACTCCAACGAAGTCATCGGCGTCATGGCCCACGAGTTCGGTCACATCGCCGGCGGCCACGTCATCATGGTGGCCAGCGATATCGCAGGGCCCCAGACCATCTCGATGCTGGGCACGCTCTTGGGCATCGCTGCCGGTGTCGCGAGCGGAAATCCCACCCTCGGCATCGCGTTGATGATGGGCAGCCAGCGCGCCGCCCTGGGCGAGTTCCTAAGTTTCAGCCGTGGCCAGGAAGCCCGCGCCGACCAGTTCGCCATTAAAGTGCTGAACGACACGCACCAGTCCATCAAAGGCATTCACGATTTCTTCGAGCGCATTTCCGGCGACGAACGCCTGGTGACGATCAACATCGATCCTTATCTGCAAAGCCATCCGCTCAGCATCGAGCGTATGTCGGCGATGGAAGCCGCCATGCAAGCCTCGCCCTATACCGACGTGCCCTCGGACCCCGAATTGGATCGCCAGCACCGGCGCATGCTGGCCAAGCTGTTCGCCTTTCTGAAGCCGCAGGTCACCACCTTGCAGCGCTATCCTGAGTCCGACAAAAGCATCGAAGCCCGCTATGCGCGCGCCATCGCCTTTTACCGGCGCGGCCAGTTCGATCAGGCGCTGCCGATTGTCGACAGCCTGTTGACGGACGCGCCCCACGATCAATACTTCTGGCAGATCAAAGGCGACATGCTGCTGAGCCAAAGCCGTGTCGACGAGTCTGTCGTCGCTTACCGCGAAGCGCTGAAGTACATGCCCGATGCGCCGGAAATCCTGACCTCGCTGGCCCATGCCCTGGTCGAGAGCAACAAGCCCGAGAACGCGCCCGAAGCCCAAGCCACCCTCAAACACGCGCTGGCGCTGGATTCGGAAGACGCCGGGGCCTGGGACATGCTGGCCCGCTCTTACGCGCAAGCCAACGATACCGGCATGTCGGCCTATGCCGCGGCGGAAAGGGCCATTTTGCTGGGCCAATTCGGCGATGTGGCGCGCTACTGCGCCGAGGCGGAACGCCTGCTGACCAAGGACACCCCGACCTGGTACCGCCTGCAGGACATTAAAGTCCTGGCCCAGAATAATTTACGCGAAATGCGTAAGCGCAGGTAATATGCCGCCGATTCCAGCCTGATCGCCCGATTGGCCGTAATTGGCCGTTTAAAGGAACATCCTATGCGTACTGCTTTTGCCCTTCTCATCCTGGCCGTCTCGGCACAACTCGCTCTGCAACCGGCCGCCGCTGCTGACGCCAGCGCGCTGAGCGCCGCCCAGAAGGAAGAGATCAAGAAGCTGGTGCACGACTACATCATCGACAACCCCGGCATCATCACCGAGGCCATGACCGCGCTTGAAGCCAAGAACGAAAAAGACAAAGCCGAGAAGCGCGTCAGCGTCTCCACCAGCCGCCGCCAGGAATTGATGAACCCCTCTGAGGGCACCATCCTCGGCAATCCCAAGGGCGATGTCACCGTCGTCGAGTTCTTCGACTACAACTGCGGCTATTGCAAAGGCATGTTCCCCTCCATGGTGGAGCTGCTGAAGGAAGATCCCAAGATGCGCCTGGTCATGAAGGAGTATCCGATCCTCGGGCCCTCCTCGCTGACCGCCTCGCGCGCCGCCCTGGCCGCCCGCAAGCAAGGCAAGTGGCAGGAATTCCACATGGCGCTGATGGGCTACAAAGGCCAACTCAGCGACAGCGTCATCATGGTCATCGCGCAGAATGTCGGCCTCGACACCAAAAAGCTGCAGGAAGACATGAAAGACCCGGCCATCAGCGACATTTTGGTCAAGAACCACAGCCTGGCCGATGCCCTGGCCGTGGACGGAACCCCACAGCTGATCGTCGACGGTAATTTCCTGCCCGGCGCCGTGCCGAAGGAAGAACTGGTTGCGGCCATCGCCAAAGCGCGTAAATAAGCGCGTCACTCACGCCTTCAACGACGCCCGCTTTAACGACCTGAGAGATTTTCGCCATGACCGAGAGCGGTTTCACCGCCAAGGAACGTTCGCGGTTCCGCAAGCTGTTGGAAGTGGCCAACTCCACGACCTATAGCGGCGAGCGCGATGCGGCCTTGAACGCGGCCACACGGCTTGCGACCGCTCATGGCATGACCTTGCGCGAAGCCGCCGGCATGTCGGCGGAAGCGCCTGCCCCCGATCCGAGCCCGCGCGAGCGGCCACGCCGCGCTGCCGGTTTCGCCGCCGACTTTGGCGCAGCCGGGGCCGAGAGCATGGGCACGTGGTGGCGCAATCCCCAGCGTCCGCACGCGGGGAATCATGGCCCCAATACCGGCTACCGCAGCGAGGCCGAGCGCGTCACCGCCGAGAAGAAGCGCCGCGACGAAGCCATGGAAGATGCGATCCTGCGCGGCCTCGATGCCGAAGAACGCGCGAAAGCCGCGCGCGCTGCCGCCGCCAAAGGCCGCGTCACTTTGCGCCCCGGCAAACGCGGTGCGTGGCGGGCACGCCCTGAGTTCATCCGCGTGCTGTTGACCGAAACCGGCATGACGGTGAAGGAAATCGCCGCCGCCGCTGGCGTGACCGTGTACGACGTGTTCCGCGAAAAGCTGCTCTTACGTCGCGGCGATGTTCCGGGTGATGCGGTCCTGTAATTCGCGCGCCGCTTTAATTCGTACCAGGTGCGGATTTATCCATGCACATCATCCCCGCCGATATCTCCGACCCGCGCGTCATGGCGCTCGTCGACGCGCATCTCGCCCATGTGCGTGTGGCGCTGCCGCCCGAGAGCGTGCATGCGTTGAAGATGGAGCAGCTAAGCTCGCCGGACATCTCCTTCTGGACGGTGTGGGATGGCGACGCCGCTGTCGGCATGGGCGCGCTCAAGCGTCTCTCGTCCGATCACGGTGAGGTCAAATCGATGTTTGTGGCGGAAAGCTCACGCGGGCGCGGGTTTGGCGCGGCGATGCTGCGCCATATCATCGCGGCGGCGAAGGCCGAAGGCATGTCGCGTTTGAGTCTGGAAAGCGGATCGCGGGAGTATTTTATTCCGGCGCACCGGCTGTACGCGGCCCTCGGGTTCTCGGCGTGCGGACCCTTTGGCGATTACAAGCCCGATCCCATCAGCGTCTTCATGACGCTTGATCTCAAGAAGTAGGATTTGACGAAGGCGTAAACCTTACGTCTTCAGAACTTAGGTTTTAAGGTCGCGCACCGCTTGCGTCATTTCATCGATGGTGGTGATGATCTTCGACGCGCTCGAGTAGGCGCGCTGTGTCACGATCATCTTCGAGAACTGATCGCCCAGGTCGACGTTGGAAGTCTCCAACGCGCCGGGCACAAACTGTGTCGTGCCGTTGGGCGAGCCCAGCGAATTCAACGTCGGCGTGCCCGACAGCTCGGACTGCGTAAAGGCGTTGCCGTTGACGGCATCGAGCAGGTTGTCGGACGGGAAGGTGGCGACGGGCAGCTTGAACAGGTTCTTGACCTGGCCGTTGGTATAGCTGCCGATCAGCACGCCGTTGCCGTTGAAATAGGTGGTATTGAGATCGCCGGCGATATAGCCGTCCTGCGTGATGTTATCGACGGTCAGTTTATCGCCGTCGGAGAACTGCGACATCTTCGACAGATCGACGGTGATGTCTTGCGGGCCGGTGGAATCGCTGATCTCGACCGTGATCAAACCATCGGTGGGCGAGGTTATGGAGCCGTCGCTGCCGAAGGTGACGTTGGGCGGATCGAAGGTCACCGGCACGGCGGTGTTGGTGGAATCGTTGCTGGCCATATCCATGGTCCAGTTACCCGGGTTCGACGGGTCGGGCGTGAAGCCCACCGTCAGCGTGCGCGTATTGCCGCTGGCGTCGACGAAGGGCAAGCCCACCGGCTGGCGTGCGCCATCGGTGGACGAAACGTTGGCCTGCAGGGTGATGTCGGTGGTGGGATTGGCGGGGATCGAGCCCGGTACTAAATTCGTCGGCGTGTCGCCGGGGTTACCGATGACGCTGCTGTACATCACCGGCTGAAGGCTGGCGAGGCTGTTGGTGTTGGGGAACGTGCCGTCGGCGTTGGCGGGCCAGCCGTACACATAATCACCGTTGCTGGTGGTGAGGTAGGTGTTCTGCATATCGTCGATGCCATCGCCGTTCAGATCGGAGTTCGGGATGGTGACGGTTTTGCCGGTCAATGAGCCGTCGCGGGTGTATTCATACTGGCCGGTGCCGTCCAACTGCGGATTGGTGACGATGAAGCCGCGGCCATTGATGGCGAGATCGAGCGTGCGGCCCGTGGTGGCGACGACACCTTGGGTATCGACCGCGCGCGTGTCGATGCTCTGCACCGAGAAGAACTTGCTGTAGACGCCCGATGAACCACCCGTCGGCGAGGTTTCGTTCAACAGCGTCGCGAACTGCGTGGTCTGGGTCTTGTAGCCGTTCGTGTTGATGTTGGCGATATTGGTGGAGATGTTGTTCAGGGATTGCGTTTCCGCAATCATCGCCTGCACACCCGTGTTGAATGATCCTTGAAGGCTGCTCATCGCACGCTCCAGCTACTTAAATCCGTTGCCCCCAGACGCAATAAGCGCATGGGTGGCGTTCACGGACGGTATAAGCAAGGCCTGTGCCATGGACCGTGCGCAATATAATCAAGTACTTAGCGCGGGTGTGGCGCGTGTTGGACGCGGATTTCGCGCGATGTGGGCGAATTGACCCGGCAAATCCTGCCGAGATATGCCTCAGAAACCTGTTCTTAAAATTACAGGTAAAATTATAGGAACGGCACGCGCGCGCCTGCCATAGTAGGCGCGACGGGATGTTGGGAGCGCGGATGTTTTTCCCCCTGCGGCAATTTATAGCGATAGCGCTGTGCGCGCTGGTCGGCGTTCATGCGATGGCGGCGGAACTGCGTGCGGACCTTGAAGCTGCTTCGTTTCAAACGGGCATGGCGCGCGTGACGGAGAGCGACGCCGAAAGCCTGCCCGAGTTCAGGGCCATGGCCGATGTCATCGCCGATCTCAAACGGCGCAAAGTCACGCCGGAAATTCCAGCCGCCGCCCTCACCGCCGCCGCACATGGGCAGGCGCTGGCGAGTGCCGCGCAAAACATGCGGGACTTTCTGGAAGCAGCCGCCGAGTTCGATCGCGCCGCGCGGCTTGCGCCGTGGGTTGCGGAATATCAGTTCCAGCGCGGCCAGCAGCTTGTCAGTGGCGGGCGCAATATCGCGGCCAGCTACGCCTTCTCGCTGTATTTACGCGCTGCCCCGCAAGCCAAGGACCGGCGTCAGGTCACCGACTTGATCAATGCGTTGAATGGCGCGGCACCTTTGCCGCTGAACGATGAAGGCGAAGCGGCAGTTGCTTCGACGGCACCCACACGCCCTGGCGCGACTTTCCGCGAATGCCCCGAGTGCCCCGAGATGGTGGTGATCCCGTCCGGCTCCCTGAACATGGGCAGCCCGCCGGCGGAGCGCGGGCGTTTTGACTCCGAAGGGCCGCAGCACAACGTCACGGTGGCGAGCTTCGCGCTGGGCCGCCTGGATGTGACGGAAAAAGAGTTCTCGGAATTTCTGGCCGAGACCGGATATCAGCCGGCACCTTGCGATACCATCATGGACAAGTCGTGGCGCTCGCTGGGGCATGGCTTGGTGTATCCGCCGGGTCAGGCGGACTTGCGCGAGCAGCCGGCGATCTGCGTCAACGCGCACGATGTCGATGCGTATCTTGCGTGGCTCAACCGCAAAGCAGGCAGCACGCTCTATCGTCTGCCGTCCGAAGCCGAGTGGGAGTTCGCCGCGCGCGGCGGAACCTCCACCAGCCGCTGGTGGGGAGAATCAGTAGGCGAGAACAACGCTAACTGTCATGGCTGCGGCAGCAGGTGGGACAATTCACTGATCGCGCCCTCGGCCAGCTTTGGTCCCAATCCCTATGGGCTTTACGACATCCTCGGCAACGTCTGGCAGTGGACCGCAGATTGCTGGAACGAGAGTTACACCGGCGCGCCCACAGATGGTCATTCCTGGACCACAGGCGATTGCAGCAAGCGCGTGGTGCGCGGCGGATCGTGGAGCAATCTGCCGGTGTTCATCCGCTCGGCCTCGCGCAACAAGGCCGATGTGGGCGGCAAGGATTTCGACTTGTTCAGCTATGTGGGCTTCCGCGTGGCGAGAGATTTGCGTTAGCGCCTCACTTAGCGCGTTGCCTCGCGGCTATCGAGATCGAGCACGATATCGAGCGGGATGGCAGGGATTCCAATCGGCATCCGCAAGGGCGACGACAACAGCGCCGCATCGCGGGCACTCTTGGCCACCGCAAGATAATGTTGATCGGCGCTGTAGCGCGCATCGGGCAGCACTTCGGCTTTGGTCACACTGCCGTCGGCTTCCATCACCACATGCAGCGAAATCACCCAGGTGATGTTGGTGGGATTGTCGGACGCAATCTGCCAGCGCCGCTCGACTTGCGCGCGGATGTAGTCCTTCAATTTGGAATTGCCTGGCTGACCCATGGCACCGTCGGGTGCACCGCTATCAAGGCTTGGTGTGTAAGTATTCGCTGCCTCAGGCGCGCCGACAATCACCGGCACCGGCTCGTGGCCCTTCTCGACCATGGTGAACAATTCACGCAAATTCACCGAGCGATCTTTAGGCGTTGCTGCTGTGCGCGCGGCACTGGGTCCGGGTTGCGGCGATGCAAGCGGCTTGGGACTTGAGACCGATGAAGGATCGACCGTCGGCTGGCTGGTGTCTTCAACCAGATCGACGACGAGCGGCGGAACAGTACGCGGCGCATCGGAGGGAAGACGGCCATAGATCAGCACGAGGATGATCAGGAGATGCAGCAGCAGCGATCCCCCGACACTGCGCGCGAAGTGCGGGTTTTGCTCCTGCCACCAGCTGCGCCAATCGAGAGCGATACTCGCCTCCTATATAAGTCCACCCACAGGAGACGACGGATCGGCGTAAAGCTTGCGCGGCATACGGCCCGCGAGATAGGCGAGCCGCCCGGCTTCAACGGCCAGCTTCATGGCGCGCGCCATGCGGATGGGATCTTTAGCGCCGGCAATGGCGGTGTTCATCAACACACCGTGGCAGCCCAGCTCCATGGCGATGGCGGCATCCGACGCCGTGCCCACGCCCGCATCCACCAGCACCGGCACT
>CAITZE010000029.1 GCA_903896775.1 uncultured bacterium | reverse complement strand
GATCCAGCTTGGTCATATCCCCGCTGGGGCCATCGGAACCCGGGGTTGTGGGAATGCGCACCAAGAACGGTCCGGTGATCGGCGAACCATCGGCGTTTTTCGCATGCGGGACCATAATGCTTTCGATTTGCGAACCCGCGACGGACTGCGTCGCCGAGGGAATCGGCATCACATCGCCTTGCCAGCCGCTCGACAGCATGGTGTAGCCGCGATTGTAGAAGAAGCCGTCGCCGACCTCGTCGCCCGCCTTTTCGCCGACATTGAAAGAGGTGCGCAGGCTGCGGCCACGGTTCGGCAGGTCGTAAAACAGCACGCCATTACCTTTGGTGGCATCGACGGGCCTTAGCAGCGTGAAAGTGGCGATGTACTCGACGTGGCCTTTGGCGTTCTTGGGTGCGAGGCTGATGTCCTGGATAATGGTGTTACGTTTATCGGCTGGATCGACTTCGCCGAAGGCGCGCCCGCGCACCATCTCGTAAGCCCCCACCGCACCGAAGGTTTGATTCCCGAATGCTGGAGCACGAGAGTCGATCACGATCTTAGTGACCTTGGCCTCGGCGGTTCCTACCGCCAAAACCGCCGCCGCGCCTAACAGGCACGCCCCAACATAACGCATAACGTATCCTCCCCAGGTTTCGTTTGGTGGCGGAGTGTACGTCGCAATATGCCGGCCAAGCTAGGGGGAAGAAGGGTTGCTGAAGTGGTTTTGGAACCCACCAAACCATACGTGACAAAGGGTTACAGGCGGTTTCAGGCCGCTTAACACGCTATTTAATAGACCCATTTAATGGATCAAGCGGCGTGGCTACCAATACCGGACGCGGCCCACATCGACGTGGACAAAGTTGGACTGCTCGTAATATGCGCCCGTGTATAATCCGCTCCGTGCCCTGACCGCCTGCTACGTAGTCGTCGATCTCAGGGGTCTCCAACGCGTGATACTTCAAAGACCACCAGATCTGCACCGGCGCCAGACGCGCAGCAAAGGCGAATGCCATCCATTGAGCCACCGAAACAAAGACGAGCGCTGAGCAACCCAGCTCCGCCATTTGTCGGCGCAATTTTCCTATAATTTCCGTCGGGCCATCTTCCTTGCTCCGCGCGAGAAATATTGGGCTGACGCCCACAGCTTCAAAGTCGCGGGCATATTTTTCCGCGTAAACGCTGCCGAAGAAGATGACGGGTTCGAACGGCTGCTCGCCTAAGCGTTGATAGCCGCGCAATGCCTCACGCATCGCCTCGACATGCGCAAGATGTGACGCACGGTGTGTAAAGAAAGCAATGCGCGGTTTTCCGGGATGCGTCACCGGTGCAGATACCGCCTCTTTAGCGATGCGCTGCCCATAAGCGATCCCAGCCTCACGCAGACAGGGAACGAGCTTCTTATAGCGCGCGCCGAAATTTTCTTCGCTTTCCGGTCTTTTGATGAAACGCTCGTAGACCCAGACCTCCGCATCTAAGAGGAGATCGAAGCGTTCCCGTTTCGCGGCCTGCTCCATCAAAGGAATGACCAAGTTGTCGAAGAGATACTGTCGCTCCACTTCATCAAGATCTACGGTACCCGCCATAGCGATGATGTGAAGAACGTAGCCATCTGGCCATGCCTTAGCGCCATATGCGCGCGCAGTGAAATTCGCATAGTCACGCACAATCTTAGCCGGCAACCCCGGCCAATCTTTCAGACTCGTCCATGATACAGAAACGATACGATCCGCCGCGACGCCGCCCTCAATTTGCAGCTGAATTAATTTGCTGGCGGTCTTGGCCTCCGTCGCGCACGAATAGTCGAGGTGCTCATTGAAAACGTCGAGCGCCGCCGCCGGACATCCGCTCGCCCGGAGTTTTTCCATCTCCGACGCCGCAAGGCCGAACTCCTTGCGCTCAATAGCAGTCAACAAATTATTGATATGGGATGACGCCCGGGAATGCGGCGCTGTACGGCAGCATTGATGTCCCGGAAAAACTTTACGCAAGTTGGGTGCGGCGTGCTCCGTATTCCGCGATACCCAATAATAAACACGCGAGGGCAAGAAGCACGCCGGAGAACAGGGTCAGCATAAAATAACTGGAGTATGCCGCAAGCGTCCCGGCAAGGACGGGCGCGATAGCATAAGAGAGCTTGAAGACGAAATAACCTAGCACAACGAGACGGCCGGACCGGTCGATGGCGGCCATGGCGCCGAGGCAAACGATCCAGATGACACTCCAACCGGACTGAAGGCCGCTCGCCGCCAATGTATAGACCGCGTGATTTCCAGTGGTGGCGAAAAGCAATGCCGAGGCAAACACCATAGCCGCACCTGCGACAAGCCCGGTGTTGCGGTGAAATTTATGCGCAATATATCCAAACCAGGACGAGGCCACGATCGAGACTAACATTCCGATCCCGAGCGCCACGCCGACGGTAAGCGAAACCGCCGTGCGAATTGTCGCACCGAAATACCACTATTCTTGAAGATCAAACGCTTGGAACAGTGGTGCCCGGGGACGTTGCTACGCGTTCTCCGCGCTTGGAGTGAGGTCACCAGACAGCGCTGTGCGCTCGTCGAATACAAAACATTCACCCTGCCAGTGACGACCCGCGGTCTCTGCAAAATATTTCAGGATGCCGCCATCAAGTTGATACACGTTAGTCAATCCTAGCTCATGCATATAAAGCGCGGCCTTCTCGCAACGGATTCCGCCCGTGCAATAGCTCACGACGGTCTTGCCCTGCAGGGCTTCCCGATGCTTCTGGACTGCTCCCGGAAATTCTGTGAATTTCTGAATTCCGAAGTCGAGGGCATTTTTAAACATACCAACACCGACTTCGTAGCCGTTACGGGTGTCGAGCATGACCACTGCGTTGCCGGCGTCGTCGTGGCCTTGATCGAGCCAACGCTCCAGTGTTGGGCCATCTATCGCCGGTGCACGCTGGTGGGCGGGACGAATCGTGGGGTGATCCATCCGGATGATTTCTTTTTTGACTTTAACTTTAAACCGCATGAATGGCACCTGCGCCGACCAACTTTCCTTCGTGGGCATGGCCTCAAACCCCGGCACTTGGCGCAGGCAGGCGAGCATTTTCCTGCAAGGTTCTTCTTCGGCGGCCAAAAACGCATTCAGGCCTTCAGGCGTAACCAGGTTGGTGCCCTTGATGCCCAATGCTCTGCCCGCTGCGCCGTGTGCACGGCGCACCTCCTGAGGCTCTGCAACAGGCGAGAACTG